>JAYSYV010000001.1:0-2654 GCA_043727245.1 Chloroflexota bacterium
AGGCGGAGCAAGTCCCGGTTTTCAAAGGTCAGACCCAGTTGCTTTTCCAGGTCTTGTATCGATGGATGGTTCGGACGCTGCTGCGACATGGGCGTTATAGTTTCTGCAAGTTAGCAAAACTCGCCATTAAACGTTTGATGCCCTGCCCATCGAAGGCGACCGTTACTTCCTCGTCAGTGCCGCTGACTTTGCTGCTTACCACCATGCCTTTGCCGAACTTGACGTGCATTACTTTCTCGCCCGCTTTGTAATTGAGGCCGCCACCGGCTGCCGGAGTGCTGCCGGCGGAAGTGCCGGGCCGGGAAGCCCCCAGACCCAACCGGTTAGGGTTGCTACTGCGTCCACTGGAAGTCGGGCTGCTACTCTTAAAGCCGCTGCCAGGGGAAGAACCCCATTTGGTAGGGCTGTTTCCAAACATGCCGGTCTGACCGTTGGCGCTGACACTGGCCGCTTTTTGCTCTTTGCCTTTGATCAGGTTTTGAGGAATTTCTCCCAGGAAGCGCGAAGGTTTGCTGGCCTGGGCGTTGCCAAAGACGGTTCGCCGGAAGGCATAGACCAGATATAGCTTTCGCATGGCCCGCGTGATACCCACATATAACAGGCGGCGTTCTTCTTCCAGGTCATTTTCGCTTTCCAGCGAGCGGCTGTGTGGTAGGATATTTTCTTCCAGACCGACAATAAAGACCACCGGGAATTCCAACCCTTTGGCGGCGTGGAGGGTAATAAGGGTCACGGCATCGGCCTGGGGGTCGTATTTATCCACGTCCGCCACCAGCGACACATCTTCCAGGAAAGCTACCAGGGCTTCGGCTAACGGCAGATGAGCAAATTCAGCCGTAACGTTACGTAATTCCTTGACGTTCTCCCAGCGTTCGTCACCCTCCTGGCTGCCATCCTTGAGCATTTGCTCGTAGCCCGATTTTTTCAAAATATAATCCAGGAAGGGCGGCAAACTCATTTCGTTATTGTCTTTGGCCGTGATAAAGCCTTCCAACATGTTCACGAAATCGAAAAGAGCGCTCTTTACTTTGGGCGGCAAACTTATCGGCGGCAAAATATCTTCTTCCGGGGCCAGTTCTCCGGTCCGTCTATGTTCCAGGGTGTCTGCCTCGGCGCTCTGTAGCAGTTGCAAGCCGACATAAATCGGCAACTCCATCCCTCCAGCCCAGCTAGCCAGGTCGGTGATGGATTTAGGGCCAATGCCTTTGCCGCTGGTGGTATTGACCATGAGGCGGTTGAAGCTCATGCCGTCATAAGGATTATTTATCAGCCGCAGATAGGCCAGGGTATCCTTGATTTCCTTGCGTTCGTAGAAGCGCGTCCCACCGATTAGCTGGTAGGGAACGCCCCGGCGCACGAACATTTCTTCCAGGGCGCGGCTCTGAGCGTTGGTGCGGTAGAGCAGGGCCGCTTCGTTGTACTTTTTAATATCCCCACGCGATAGCAGCCGTTCCAGTTCGTTGGCGACAAAGTTGGCTTCCTCGACCTCGTTGTAGGCTTCAAAGACCTGGATGGCCTTACCGACCCCGTTATCGGTCCAGAGTTTTTTGTCTTTGCGCTGGCGGTTGGCTCGAATAAGGCCCGTCGCTGCGTCCAGGATTACCTGAGTGCTGCGGTAGTTTTGTTCCAGGGCGATCACTTTAGCTTCAGGGTAATCGGTTTCAAATTCCAAAATATTACGAATATCGGCCGAGCGCCAGCCATAAATGGACTGGTTTTCATCGCCCACCACACACAGATTATTATATTTGGAGGACAGTAATTTGATTAATTGATACTGGACCAGGTTGGTATCCTGGTATTCGTCCACCATAATGTAGCGGTAGCGCTGCTGATAGCGTTCCAGAACGTCCGGGCGTTCCTGGAACAACTGGACCGTGACGTTAATCAGGTCGTCGAAATCGAGCGCCCGGTTAATCTTTAAAAGCTCCTGGTAACGAGGGTAAACGCGGGCGACCACTTCTTCAAAGTAAGTCCGCGCCGCTTGCTGTAAGTCGGCGGGCGACCTTAAATTGCTCTTGGCGCTGCTGATAAGGCTCAAAACGGCCCGTGGGCTGTATTGCTTGTCGTTGAGGCCGACTGCCGCCATAGCCTGTTTGACTATCGAAAGCTGGTCGCTATCGTCGTAAATGGCGAAATTGCGGTCCAGGCCGATATTGGTCGCTTCCACTCGCAAAATACGGACGCAGACCGAGTGAAAAGTGCCGACCGTCAGGTACTTGGCAACTTCGCTGCCCTCACCGAACTGGGTTTTAATCAGTTTCTCCAGGCGGTCGCGCATTTCGCGGGCGGCTTTATTGGTGAAAGTAACTGCCATCAGGTTGTGCGGGTCAATACGAGGCCGCGCTTCGCTGATCATGTAGGCCATCCGGTGAGTCAGCACCCGTGTTTTACCGCTGCCGGGTCCAGCCAGGATTAAGACCGGTCCTTCGATAGTAGCGGCGGCTTCGCGCTGGGCCGGGTTAAGTCCTTCTAAAATGGATTTTTCGGGGGGCCGCTCGAACTCATAATCGGGTTCATACTCCGGCTCGTATTCGGGGGGTTCGTAATCGTACTCGGACAATCTAAGTTCCTTTTGTCTACATTCAACGTTTTCCGTTTAACGTTCCAAGATGTGTTTGAAAGCCTCTATATTTTAGCATTTATAAATCCCC
>JAYSYV010000002.1:0-2652 GCA_043727245.1 Chloroflexota bacterium
AGGTCCAGTGCCACTCGCAGGTCAGCCGGTATCGTTACCTTGTTGACGGTATTGAGAGTTTGTTTAATCGCGCTGGCACTCGTCTGGATTTCCGGCAAATCGGCCCTGGCCTTGCGGGCCGCGTCCAGGTCCGTAGCGGCCAGGGCCAGAAGGTTGCGAGCCGCTGCCGGGTCGGACTCAGCCATTTGCTGGGCGTTGCCTCGTTTGGTTTCGGCGGCCAAAACCAGTTCAGCCGCTTTAGTTTTGCTGCCGGTTATCGTGCCACCGGCTACCGAAAGAATCAGCAAGACCACCGCTAGACCCATAACCAGGCCGACCCCGGCCATAATTAAAGAACGGTTACGCACGCTCAGGTTGTTAAAGGCCCATTTTTTCTGAACCGGCGGGCCGTAACCATCGCCGCCCACCATATCGAAATAGGGGGAATTGGCCGGTTGGCCTTTAACCTGGCCCTGGCTTTCCGGGACCGGCCTTTTTCCCCACCAGCGTTTTCTTACTTCTACCGGCTCCTCGAAATCCACCGGGACTTCCGGTATTTCCGGGACCGGGGCGCGATAGCTCTGGACATAGGGCCGGGTTGAGAAAGGTTGCGAGCTACCTGGTGGCGCAGTATTGCCCGGTTCCTGGGAAGCATCGGTGTATGAGAATTTTCGCGGGCCGAACGGGGTAATGGTTCCGTCACCGCCCAGTCGCGAGGTGAAAGGCTTGGGCCTAATAGGTCCAGGCGAGGTAATCACCTCTTTAGAATCGGCTATCGAAGGCGAATCTGGCTCCACCGAGCGGCCTTTCAAGAAAGCCGGGCGATTCAAATCGTCATCTTCCCGATGCAACCACGACCCGGCCTCCATGCTTTCATTGGAAAGCGGGGCCAGCGGGTCAAGCTCGGCGGCTTCCTCAACATGCCGGTTGGTTTCGGGCGGTTGTTTTAAGGGTCTGGTGATGTCCCGCCTGGCCTCTATAGGCGAGGCGGCTTCGTTGACGAATGCGCCATCTTCTTGCTGGTAGTTGTCGTCTTCCGAACGCTGGTTCGAGCGCGGCCCCATCGGGTTAAGCCGGGCTGCCAGCAGACTGACTGCTCCGGCCATGCCCTCGGCGGTACTTTTCCAACCGCTATCGGGCTGCCGGTCGGCGGACGGTCTAGCTCCTACTTCTTCCCGTGTGCCGATTATCAGGGCATAGCCATCATTTATATTCTGCTTGCGCGAAAATTCCGATAAATTCGCCAACGCTCCCCGGCTGTCCGGCTGGTCTAGAATCGATTGCAGGTCGGCATCTTGCAACACCCGGCTATAGCTGGACGAGCAAAGCACCAGCTTATCCCCCGCTTCAAAGATATTGCGGGTCAAAATCGGTTCAATTGAGGTGTAGCGGCCCAACGCCGGTAGGCTACTGTGGCGCGGCAACGGTAGCGTGTCCTGGGGATCATCGGTCCCGGTGCGAGTCCGGCCCTGAAGCTGGTCTGTCGATCTGTTTTGAGGGCCGGTCAGGGCGCTGGCGGGCAAAGTTTTTATCTCGCCCAGGTGGAATAAGTACGCCCTGGTCGGCAGCATCTGGCCCGAATAAACCTCATTGCCCCGCACCAGTGCCACCGTCAGACCCACCCCCCGGCGTTCGGGCGGCATCAAGGTACTGTTATAGTTGAAGGCCAGTTGGTTGGCTTTTTCCAGGGCATGCCTGAGAGCGCCGGTGACGGAGGTATTCGAGGTATTATAAAAGTCGTGGAGAATTGTTTCCTGGACTTCGCGGCATAGCTCAACATCACCGGAGCGGGGCTTGCCGATGGACATATTTTCGGTTTCGGTAATGATGTAGAGCGTTCCCCGTTTTTGCAGTACCGGAGGAGAAATAACTTGTTCCGCGTCTACCAGGCAATCTCCCCGGTCACGGCGCACGCCATTGCTCAGTTCTAACTGGTTTGCTACTATATACATAGCTTCACCCCTTTTAGACCAGGAGGATAATCAGGCTAATTATTTATGTGTGTTGAGCAATTATAAACAAACATTCTGCCTTTGTCTATAGATTTTGCGCTGTTATATTTTACTATACTTATCCCATATAATGAAATTTATCCACTAAAAAACTGGAAGCCTGCTTAAAGCAAATAACTTCCAGTTTTTTAGTGAGCGGTCTAAAGGTTTTAGCTCAAACCTTTGGTAACGGCGCTAAACATACTACCGAGTTGGGGTCCGAGAAAGGTTAGAATGACAATAACGACTATTACAACTAAAAGTAGAATGAGTGCGTATTCTACTAACCCCTGACCTTCTTCTACCTTTGGTTCTGTCGCGCTACCGTTTAACCATGCCATGTCCCAGAAGTGGTTCCACCAGCGATCCAGGTTTTTCAAGGTATCGTCCTCCTGCCTGTTACTATTTATTTTTACCGTTTTAAGGGAAACCAAAAACTCTGGCTTGTAGATGACCAGTATCAGTAAAATCAGGAGAGTTTGCACGGGCTGTCAGGCATTCCAACCAAAGTTGAATTAACTAACATTAATCAAGTATATAATGTTTCATTATGATAAACAAGCGTTTGGGACTAAAGTACTACGCGCCCGGTTAGGCTTTCGGCGGTTAAATGTGATAAGTTAAACAGGGTCCGAACCTTCTTTTAAAAAATCTAAAAGAAATTCTAAAAAATTGTAAGAAA
>JAYSYV010000003.1:0-2651 GCA_043727245.1 Chloroflexota bacterium
AAAAAAAGGGTGGCAACTAATAATGCCAGCAGGTATCTTTTCCCCCACAGTCGCCTCATGGTCCCAAATTTTAAGGCAGGTGAACTTTCTTTTTGAACGGCTGGAGCATGGTTAAGAGGCTCAGTAAGTTTCATCCTTATATCCGATTCACTTGAAATATATTGATTACTCGGCGTATTTGCTGTTGGATTGTCGCAGGAGTAGTTGTTGCTCCAAGCTTAAGGCCCATTCACTAAGCCGTTCAAATTCAGCCTTCTGCTGTTGCAATTCTCTCCAGAGTTTAGTAATCTGGTATTCTTTTCCTTCCATCTCACTTTGTAAATACCTGGCCCAATTACTCAGTTTAGAATCACTATTCAAAGCTTCTTGCTGCGGTAACTCGACAGACTCCCTGACAATCAGCTCTTCCCTGGATTGATTTACATAAATAAGATCTCTAGCCCGCTGTAGCGAATTCATCCAGTTCAAAAGAGGTATAAAAATCTTATCGGCAGCATAATTTTCCCTAGTAAACCGGCGGAGGGTTTTTCCGGTTTGGGGTAAGGTTGCCCGGTTCTCAATGGCTCGTAGTAATGTGTCAGCCAGGTCCTTACCGTTACCGTGTTCAAAGGAGAAAATTACCCCAGCAGTATTTAATTCCTGGAGAAGTTGAGAGGTAATGGTACTGATAACTGGCATTCCATAATTAGCCCATTCCAGTATTCGCGAGCGGCTGCCCAGAAGACCCTCATAGCTCCATTTGTCCAGGATAATGCCCAGGTCACTTTCGTAATAGTAGGCAGGTAAATCAGCATTCTCGACCCAACCGGCAAAATGGTAACCGTCTTTGAAAAGTGACGTTTCCACCATTGACCGGAAGCGCGGAAAAGTTATTTCATCATGTCCGTCAATTTGACCGCCGGTAATTACCATATGTAATTCGGGCCGGGCTTCCATGGCGCGGTTTACTCCCTGAAAAAGCGTATCAATATCGGTCCAGGTATTAAAGCCGCCGCTCCAGAGCAGACAAAAAGCATTCTCCGGGTAGAAATTGCCACGCAATATTTGATTGGCGGGTTGTTTAACCAGGGAAGGATCGCTCGAAATTGGTATAGTAAAAGCTAATTCCTGACCGTAATTGTATTTATTCAGGCGATAGTTCTGGCCTAACTCTCCAATCACAGCATATTTTTGGGCATCAGATACGGTGGAGAAGAAGTCGAAATGATTTAAAATGACCTTCTCCATTTGCAAGAAATACTTCAGATAGGTGTCATCGTTGTAGGTAACGGCTTTGGCCTGGGCCTCGGCCATATAGTTTCCGCAAAGGTCTGCCCACATCGGTACAGGCAGTTTAATACTGGTAGCCAGAAAGGCGGCGTAGTTGCCAATAGCAACAATGCAATCGGGGTTTCGATTCAGGACGATCTGGTGTAAAAGATTTTGCTCCTGGACCTTCTGGTTCGAAATACTGTAATAGGTCATTTTTTGAAGAGGCGTGTCCTGAAACCAGGTATATAATTCGGGATTATTTTGTTGACCAATATTTTTAGCTCAAGAATAATAAATCCGAGCCAATAATTCCTGGAAGATGTGAGAAAAACAATGCCTATCCTTATAACCGGAATGCACCGGTCCGGCACCTCTATGGTTGCACGCCTGTTGAATCTATGCGGTCTATACCTGGGTTCGGAGGAAATTCTAATTAAGCCGGCTAAGGATAACCCCGATGGTTACTGGGAGTCGGGTGAAATAGTAAAAATCAATGATGAATTATTACATTTTTGGGGGCGCGACTGGCGTGGTCCGGCTCCAACCTACTCCCCCGGTTTTTCAAAACGGCCTGAAATAGCCCCCTTTCGCTACAGGGCTCAAAAAGCCCTGGAACCTTTACGCTCTCAAAGTCAAAAGTGGGGTTGGAAAGATCCCCGGACCTGCCTGACACTTTCCTTCTGGCGGGAGTTAGTCTCAGACAGTGATTTGAAGCTTATTGTTTGTGTCCGCAATCCTCTGGATGTAATTGCTTCCATGGAGGCAAGAGGCCAGTTTGAGGAGGGCATCGCCTGGTTTCGCATCTGGCAGTCCTATTATAGCTCTTTGCAAAAACAGGCCGAGGATCTGCCGGTCCTATTTACCCACTACGACACGTTTTTCTTTGACGGAGCGGCTGAACTTGACCGGCTTTCAAAGTGGGCCGGATTGCACGTTTCGCGGAGAACCTTGAAAGAAGCCTGTACTTTTATTAAACCCGTGGCCCGTCACCACCTGGCTACATGGTCCGATATGGTGCTTTCCGAAATGCCGCTTGATGTAGCTGAATACTATTTAGAGTTATCCGGTATGTGCGGTGGGATTTACAGCGGTTATCTGCGGGCATCCCGCTCGAAACCGGGTGGATATCCAGTACCTTGTGACATTCCCCAGACGTTAGACAGGCCGCGCATTATTGACCTGCTTTCCACCCGGCTTTACCAATCCCAGGAGCGCTTAAAGCAACTAACCAGAGAACGGGACGATTATTACGGCCAGCTTCAGGAAGCTATTCAGAAAATGGAGGTTCCTCTGCCTGTTGAGAGCAATATTCCCGTTCAAAATGTGGCTAAGGCTACTACTTTAACCAGGCTAGAATTCGTAATACCGGCCTCTCTGCCTGTAGAACAACCTGGGGGGGA
>JAYSYV010000004.1:0-2648 GCA_043727245.1 Chloroflexota bacterium
ATGTTGATGAATATAGTATATCATTTGATTCTTTTCAAACTCCGGTACAGACTCGATAAGAGTTGGATAAACATGTTAAAATAGAGCTAAATATGGCTATCGTTGCCAGTCTGTAGACTTCTGATGATAGGGAGCCGGACCTGACGTGAATGTATCAGGCGAAAGTTCTAACAAATGTTTAATTGGAGCGTTTAAAGACCCGCTATGTTAACTAAGAAAAATAAATCTGCCTCTGAAAATTTAGGGTTGGCCGATGCTTCTACTGATACTTCTATTGAAGACATCTCCCCGGAGAATCCCCAGGAGCAGGAAGTTTCTACCCGCTTTTTGCGCGACCGGGAAAACCGCCTGGACCGCCAGACCCTCCGGTTAGCCCAGGCTTTGATTGAGGCGGGGTTTAAAGTTACCGACCCGCGCCTGACTATTATTGAAGAAATTGTCAATTTCAGGCATGATTTTGAAGTTACCGAACTGGCCGAAAACATCGTGCAGCGGCCAGGTTTCAAGCCCGGTATTGCCAGCGTCTTTCGGACCGTCAAGCTTTTAACCGAATTGGGATTGCTCCAGCGCGTTCATACCAGTGACGGCTGCCACCGCTACGAGTTAATCCGGGGCCACAACCACCTGTTAATGTGCCGCTGCTGCGACCGGACGATAGAGTTTGAGGGCTGCGATTTTACGGAATTAACCGGCTTTCTGGAAAAACAAACCGGGTTCAAGCTGGAAGGCCACTGGATGGAATTTTTTGGCCTCTGCCCGACCTGTCGGAATGCGGCCCTGCCAACCGTCCAAAAACTGGGCCTGCCGGTTTCGCCTCTGACCCCACACACCCACGCCCTGCAAATTGAGTCCGAGGAACGGCCCACCCCGCTCAATGTAAGTTCTATTTCTCAAAATCCGGGATAAAGGAGCCACTATTTTATGAATGACCATGCGGAGGCCGGGAACGGTTTGGAAGAAGATAAAGACAGTCCAGACCAAATGGACGAAAGCCTGGACGATACTGCCGACCAGGAAAACGAAAATAGTCAGGAACTGAAAGAGCTTCAAGCGATGGAAGCGTCCGGGCCGCAAGTGGGCGAAACTCGCGAACAATTCGCGACGCGCCTTCACGAAGCCCAGGTCGCCCTGCACAAGAAACACAAGACCCAGCAAACCCGCTCCGGCAGCCTGAAAGGTCTGGTAATCGTCAATACCGGCAACGGCAAGGGCAAGACTACCGCTGCCCTGGGTGTACTTTTCCGAGCCTGGGGCCGGGGCATGCGCGTCTGTATGCTTCAGTTCATCAAGGCCACCACTTCCAACTATGGCGAGAATAAAGCGGCCAAACGGCTAGGTATCGAAATTATCGCGATGGGTGATGGATTTACCTGGCTATCCGAAAACATCGAGAAGGATAAAGCGACGGCCCGGCAATGCTGGGACTTATGCCAGCAAAAGATTATGTCCGGCGAATATGACATTGTAATCCTGGACGAAATGACCTATACCCTGAGTTACGGCTGGCTGGACGTTAACGAGGTAATAAATGTCCTCAAGCAGCGACCTGCCGGGATGCACATCATCATTACCGGGCGCAACGCTCTGCCGGAACTGGTCGAGTACGCCGATATGGTGACGGATATGACCGAAGTCAAGCATCCCTATACCCAGGGCATCAAGGCCCAGAAAGGCATCGAATTCTAGGGCCAGGGCGGTATACTATCCCGGCCCACCAGGATGCACTTGAAACTTTTCCAGGCTGGAACCGTAAAGATTACAAGTTTTACACTTTAAACCGGTTTTTAGAGAGCCGGAAAGCAATTATTCATCTTATTTTGGGTAAACCAAACGGTAAGGAGCAGTACTAATGGCAAACTTTACAAAGGCTGATACAAACGGGCAAGCGGTTAATAAATATGGAAAGCTGGCCGTCGGGGTCGGATTGGCAACTGTCGCGGCAGTCGGCGCGGCCTGGGCCAATTCCAAGAGCCGCCAGGCCCAGCTAAATGAAGGCCGCAGTGGCCCGCCCAGCATGATTGACTGGGAACGAGTGCGGGCTACTGCGCACCGCATGAATGCCAACGAAACCGCTACCCCCGAATGGCGGCAGCACTGGAATAAATACTACAGTGAACTGGTTGCCAGGGCCGTCCCGATTATCGAAGAATACGCCCATACTACCTTCCCCCGCGACCTTGATACCGTCAACGTGGTCAGCCGGACCGATTGGGCCGATGCCAACATTGTTTCCTTCAAACAACTTTTCGAGCCGATTGAAAAACTAAACCGCGAAGCCCAGAAGCACAGTAGCGCCTTCTCCCAGATGGTATTGGGCGGCATCAACCAGACCGTTATCAGCGCCGAAGTGGGTCTTTTGTTGGGCTACCTGGGGCGGCGTGTGCTGGGCCAGTATGACCTGAGCCTTTTAGGCAAAGAGCCGGTCGTAGCTGGAAAAGTCTTCTTCGTGGAACCGAATATTAACCAGACCGTCCAAAATATGGGAGTGGATGGCGACGAATTTCGGCTGTGGATTGCCCTGCACGAAACCACCCACGCTTTTGAATTCGAGTCGCATCCGTGGCTGCGTCCGCACTTCAACGGCATCCTGGAAAGATATTTCAGCCTGATTACCCACGACCTGGGCCGACTCAAGCAGAACGGCGGTC
>JAYSYV010000005.1:0-2648 GCA_043727245.1 Chloroflexota bacterium
TTGCTGGCTCGCCGCAGTGGGGCCGCTTTAAAAACCCTGATTATTGATGAAGGATTTGGTTCGCAGGACGGGGCAGGCCGGGAACGACTGGTCGAAGCCATACGCAGTATCGAAACCGATTTCGAGCGCGTCCTGGTTATAACGCATATCCAGGAGCTAAAAGACGTATTTCCGGTTAGAATAGATATTACCAAGAATGCCACCGGCAGTCATATAAGTGTCAACTAAAGCCTAGAGAGAAAGCTATCTAACAATCATGTCAACTAATTCCGGCGCAAACCCTACTATCACTCATAAACGTTACATGCTTTTGATTGCCGCCCTGGCCGGGTTAACCTGGGCCGGGCTGGTCGGTCTGATATTTTTACTCAATACCGGCCAGTATGATTTCTGGTTTCCGGGCCGTATAGTTGTTTACGTGTTGCTGCTGGTGGCTCCGGCCCTGACTTTCATGCCGATTGGCCGGGTGCTGGAATTTCCTTTTTACGGTTACTGGGCAGTAGTGAGCTGGGGCATCTTTGGCTACGTGCTGGCATTCGTGCCGAGCGACCCCGACAAAGGTTGGGGCGCTAACGCCGGGGGGCTGGGCCTTTTACTGCTTTCCCTGTTTATGGTGACAGTCACCATCTTTCTGCCCATCTTCTACCGGCTGGGCTTCCGGCTTTTTTCGCGCAAAGTGGAACAATACGACCTCAACCGGGCCAGGCGAGAAGCGGTACTGGCCGGACTGTGTATCCTCTTGCTGGCCTTTCTTCGCATGGTCGGCGCTCTTAACTTATTGATTGCCTTTGCGATGGTACTGGCCTTTATCGTCTTTGAAATGCTTATTCTTTCCCGAAACTATGGCCGGGTCTAAAAATCAATACAAGCAAAATAACCGTAATCCCGACACCTTGAAACAGGGGATGCCGGGATTTTTATTTTTTAGTTGGAGTTTTTACAGTCTGGGTAGTCGGAAGGAGCGTTACTTGGGAAGTTGAGCTTGCTGGAGATACCGTAGTAGCGGAATTGACCGTTACGGTTACGGCAATCTGGGGTGTATCCGTTGAAACCGGGGCACAAGCTACCAATAAAGTAAGCAGGATAAAGCCGGACAAATATAAGCCATTTTTGGAATAATTTAATTTTGGCATTGTCTTTAGCCTTTAAGCGACCACTTTTAAGCAAAACTCTCTTAACAGCTAAAACGCTGGGATTTCTTCAATAATTACAGGGCGAAATTGAATTTAAAATAAATCAGGAAACTTCCCCCAATAAACCGAGGAAAGTTTCCTGATTGAAGGTTAATAATTGGTCTTATTCCTGTTCGTCATCCTCCCAATCAAGCGTCCGTTTGACCGCTTTCTTCCACGTAGTGTAATACTTATCGCGCAGGGCCGGTTCTAATTCCGGTTCAAAGTTGCGGTCCACTTTCCATAACTGCTTTATTTCGTCCTGGGAGGACCAGTAACCGACCGCCAGACCGGCCAAATAAGCCGCGCCCAGGGCCGTAGTTTCGATGACTTTAGGCCGGATAACCACTCGGTCCAGAATGTCAGCCTGGAACTGTATCAAGAAATTGTTGGCGGCGGCTCCTCCATCAACTTTCATCTCGGCAAAGTCAAGGCCGCTATCCTCTTTCAAGGCTTCCAGCACATCGCGTACCTGATAAGCGATACCTTCCAGGGCGGCCCGTGCCAGGTGATTGCGCGAACTGCCCCTGGTCAGGCCAAATAAAGCGCCTCGCGCCGAGTGGTCCCAGTAAGGCGCACCCAACCCCACGAAAGCCGGGACCAGATAAACGCCACCGTTGTCCGGTACACTCAAGGCCATCTGCTCGGTTTCCCCGGCATGCTCGATAAGCTTCAACTCGTCCCGCAACCACTGGACCGCCGCCCCGGCAATAAATGCGCTGCCTTCCAGGGCATACTCGACCTTGCCGTTATAGTTCCAGGCAATCGTGGTCAGGAGGCCGTTTTTGGAGACTTTAGGCTCGGTCCCGGTATTGAGCAGCATGAACGCCCCCGTTCCGTAAGTCGTTTTTATGTTGCCCTCTTCAAAGCAAGCCTGGCCGAACAAAGCGGCCTGCTGGTCTCCCGCCACGCCACTAATCGGGATTACCGGGCTATCTTTAGAAAGCAAACCAGCCGGGACTTCACAAAATTTGTAAGAATTGGGGCAAACTTCGGGCAGCATAGCCGCCGGGATTTTAAAGTAATTGAGAATTTCCTCGTCCCAGGCAAGCTTGCGAATATCAAAGAGCAGCGTCCGGCTGGCGTTAGAGAAATCGGTCACGTGGGCCTTACCGCCGCTCAAATTCCACATCAGCCAGCTATCAACCGTCCCAAAAAGGATTTCGCCTCGCCCGGCCCGTTCTTGCAGTCCATCAACGTGCCGGAGCAGCCAGTTTAATTTAGTGCCGCTAAAGTAAGGGTCAATTACCAGGCCGGTCCTGAATCGGATGTCGGCGGCGATACTTTCTTCTTTAATCCGGTCGCACATTTCGGCGGTGCGGCGGTCCTGCCAGACAATCGCATTGTGGACCGGTTGGCCTGTAGCTTTGTCCCACACGACCACAGTTTCGCGCTGGTTGGTGATACCGATAGCTTCAATCTGGGCAAAAGTAATATTAGCCTTCTGGACAGCCTGCCGGACGCTGTTCAAAGCAC
>JAYSYV010000006.1:0-2647 GCA_043727245.1 Chloroflexota bacterium
AACATCTGTTTAGGTTCGAGAATAATGCTGCCACCGCTCATTTTACTTTTCCTTTTCTGCCGGGTGTTTCCCGGTACTAATTATTAACTGCTGTACCGGCTTTAAGTTTGTTCCCGGCGTTTTGTTTTCGACACCTTGATTGTAGAGCCAACGGGTATAACTTAGAAGGGACAATAACAATACAGAACTAAGACACTTGCACGCCTTTAATTGCAAAACTAAGACAATCCAGGAGAGCAACCCTCCACCTCTGTCGTCCTGACTACTCTGTAATCTAAAACATGCCGTACATCGTTCTTAAAAGTATGCCCAAAAATTTTTGGTTTGATTAATTCTTTTGGACTGGCTGCTATGCAAACTTGTTTAGCAGTCAATTAGTGGGACTTGGTAGAGGGGGTGGCAGCGAAAGCTTTTCCGACCATATCTAAAAATTGGTCTTTGATGAGGGGTTTCGAGATAAAACCGAAGGCTCCATTTTCGACCGCTTTTACGTCACTGGCGATAGTCACGATGATAACCGGAATATTGCGGGCGGAATCAATTTGTTTTAATTCTTCAAGGACTTCCAAGCCGGACTTGCCGGGCAGAATTACGTCCAGGGTAATCAACATCACCGGCAAGCGCTCGACCACTTTCAGGGCTACCTCGCCGGAACTGGCCCGGATAGTCTGATAACCCCCTTCGTGTAAGTAGAGCGTCAGAATTTCGGCGGCGCGGTCGTCATCTTCCACCACCAGCACCAGCGGACCGGGCGGGCCGGAAAGGAAAGCTTTGCCCTCCGGCTGAACTGGCGCTAAGTTTTTAGAAGTAACAGGTTGCACTGGTTCGTGGCGGACCTGGGGAGCGGCGGAGCCACTATCTTGCATTTCTCTTAAAGGCTGATTCATCGGCACACCGCCGCCGGGCAGGCCAGGGTGCAGCGGCAGCAAAAAGGTGAAAAGACTGCCCACACCCGGCTCGCTCTCGACCCAGATGCGGCCTCCGTGCAATTCTATCAGGCGTTTGGTCAGGGCCAGGCCCAGGCCGGTTCCCTGGTGCTGGCGGGCATAACTGCTGTCCACCTGCTTGAATTCCTCAAAGATGCCTTGCTGTTCTTCCTTGCGAATCCCAATGCCCGTATCTTTAATCCAGGTCGCCAGATAATCTTTGCCGTCTTCCCGGTGCAGGTAATTCCCGACTGTAATCCGGCCCTTTTCCGGCGTAAATTTAACCGCGTTAGACAGCAAATTGTAGAGGATTTGCTTGAATTTGCTGCGGTCGGCCCGGATAGTCACTTCTTCGGCCTCGAAACTGTTCCGAAAAGCCAGATTTTTCTTGGTGGCGTTTACCGAAAGAATAGCCTCTACATCCAGGGTCGCATCCGCCGGAGCTATATCGTCCAGCAGCAGCTCCATATGCCCGGCTTCAACTTTAGACAGGTCCAGCACATCGTTAACCAGGCTCAATAAATGGCGGCCACTGGTTAGAATGTTCATCACATAGCGTTTTTGCCGCTCGTTCAATTCCCCAAACAACTGGTCCATCATCACTTCGCTAAAGCCAATAATGGCGTTCAAAGGGGTCCGCAGTTCGTGGCTCATATTCGCCAGGAATTCGCTTTTATGGCGGGTCGCTTCTTCCAATTCTAAGTTAGTGTGGGTTAGCTGGACCACCACCCGGTTGACTTCGGTATAGAGGCGGGCATTTTCCAGGGCAATCCCGACCTGTTCGGCCAGCACCTGCATGGTCGCCAGGTCTATTTCGTCAAAGCCGTTAGGTAGCGTGCTTGCCAGGTCAATAACCCCGCTAATTTGCTGACCGCTCTTGATTGGCACGACCATCTCGGAGCGGACCATGCCGGTTTCGTGGTAATCCTGGTAGCGTGGTTCGACGGTGACATCCGGGACTATCAGAGCCTGGCCTTGTTGCCCGACCCAGGGGACCAGCCCTTTTTCATAGGTTTTGGTCAGGTCGAACCCGGCCCCGATAAAGGAACCCTGGCTGCCCCAGCCGTGGGAAGCTCGCAAAATCAACTGGTTCGGATTGTCCTGGTCAATCAGGTAAATTCCGACCAGATAATAATCGAAAGTTTGTTGCAGCAGCCGGGTAATATAAGGTAAAAGCTCGTCTACACTTAAAATCGAGCCGATTTGCCGCCCGATTTCACTGACCGCCCGCAACTGGTCGGCCCGGCGCTGCTGTTCCCGGTAAAGCGTGGCATTCTGGACTGCCAGGCTGGTCTGGTTGGCAATTGTCGCCAGCAGACGCAATTCCGACTCGGGTGGAGCAGCGGTGTTAGCGCTGTAGCAACTGATTACCCCGGCGTGACGGCCCTGGATGATTAAGGGGACCGCCAGGGAGCTGTGCCAGCCCTGACTGGCCGGGACACGAGTCGCTTCCTCCAATTTCTCATTTATATATTTCACCGGGTAAACCTTTGGCTCAGTCGCCCGCATTGCCTGGAAAGTCGGCAATTGGCGGAGTTCTTCCCGGCTGATAGTGTGGTCCTGGGCCAGTTGGTTGAGGCGTTCGACAAAGCCGGGTGGCAGGCCGTAGCCGCCGTGAGTATGAATGTAAAGCTGTTCAGGCTCAATCAAAAAGATAGCGCAGCCCTTGTAACCTAACGTCTGGCTGATACTGGTTGCGATATTGCTCAGGGTTTGCCGCA
>JAYSYV010000007.1:0-8130 GCA_043727245.1 Chloroflexota bacterium
CACGTATATCGCCGCCGGTCTTTCCGGCGGCAAACCGGGTCTCCTTGTCAAAGCTTACAGTTAATTATTTAGCAAAGTAAAGGCTGCCGATGAGAAGAATACTGGTTGTAGACGACGAGCCGTTAATCGTTGAAATAATCGCCGAAACGCTCACTCCCGAAGGTTATCAAATCCAAAAAGCTTATAGCGGCGAGGAAGCCCTGCACCGCTTGAACCAGGAGCCGCCGGACCTGGTTTTGCTGGACCTCATGCTGCCCGGTATGGATGGCCTGGAAGTAAGCCGTCAGATGCAGCAAGATGCTCGCCTAAATCACATCCCAATCATTATGATTACCGCCAAGACGAGCGCCCATGACCGCAAAACCGGCTACCAGCGCGGAGCGGACGATTATATTACCAAGCCCTTCGATGCGGACGAACTGATCCTCCGGGTCCGTTCTCAGTTACAACACCTCCAAAATGAAGTGGAGTCCAGCCTGACCGGGCTACCGTGCGGTCAACAGGTGGAAGCGGTTATCGAGGAACGCACAGCCGATCCTGACGCAGAATGGTCTATAGTGTACGTTGATATTGAAAATTTCCGGGCCTATAACCAGGCTTATACTTTCGCGCAGGGCGACAAGCTAATCAAGCGAGCGGCGGGGTGTCTTTCAAAAGCGCTCGAAGAAAAAGGCAGTATCGCCGATTTCCTGGGGCATATAGGCGGGGCTGAGTTCGTGATACTGACGACTCCGGCCAAAAGCTACCAGATAACCGAGCGGGCGGCAGCGCTTTTCAGCCAGTTAGTGCCAGGCTTTTTCAGTAACCAGGACCAGACTAAAGGCATTTTCACTTCGGTCAACCGCCGGGGCGAAATAATCCGACTGCCGCTGGTGTCGCTTTCTTTCGATATTGTGGATAACTCTGTGGAATAAATTGGGCCAATTAAGTGGCTCTTTAATCGCTCGGTGGAGATAAATATATTGACTTTGTATGCTGTTTTGGGTACAATAGCAGTAACTTTTAGAACAAATCTTCCGAAAATTAAACGAGCAAGCCATAGCCCCGCAGGGCGTAAGCGGCAGAAAGAGAAGTAAACCACAAAATGGCAAGATCTTCCAAAGGAGCTGAAAAAGAGGAAAAGAGTTACAGTGATCTGAGAGGCTCTGGTCGCGAAGGCGAGCGCGAGAAAGCGCTTGAGTCGGCGATGGCGCAAATTGAACGCGCTTTCGGCAAAGGCGCGATTATGAAGATGGGCGATGCTACCCAGCGGCTGGCCGTTGAAGCGATTCCGACCGGCGCAATTTCCCTCGACCTGGCTCTAGGGGTTGGTGGTATTCCGCGTGGCCGGATTATTGAAATCTACGGCCCAGAATCTTCTGGTAAAACTACTCTGGCCCAACATATTATCGCGGAAGCCCAGAAAATGGGTGGTGTAGCAGCTTATATTGATGTAGAACACGCGGTTGACCCCATTTATGCCTCTCACTGCGGGGTAGACCTGGACAACCTGCTCATCTCGCAGCCGGATACAGGCGAGCAAGCCCTGGAAATCGCTGAAACGCTGGTTCGTAGCGGCGCGATTGACGTAATTGTAGTGGATAGCGTGGCGGCCCTGGTTCCTCGCGCTGAAATCGAAGGCGATATGGGTGATGCTCACGTCGGTTTGCAGGCCCGTTTGATGAGCCAGGCGCTGCGTAAACTGGCCGGAGCGGTCAGCAAAAGTCGGACCTGCCTTATTTTCATCAACCAGTTGCGTATGAAGATCGGCGTGATGTTCGGCAACCCGGAAACCACCTCCGGTGGTAATGCTCTCAAGTTTTACGCCTCGGTCCGCCTGGACATCCGTAAAGTCGAAGCGATTAAGAACGGCCAGGATGAAGTCGGCAACCATGTCCGGGTGAAAGTGATTAAAAACAAAGTAGCCCCGCCTTTCCGCAAAGCCGAGTTTGATATTATGTTTGGCAGCGGCATCAGTAAGGAAGGCGATCTGATTGATGTAGGTGTCCAGATGGGCCTCGTCCGCAAGAGCGGAGCCTTCTTCTACCTGAACGACCAGCGTTTGGGCCAGGGCCGCGAGAACGCCAAAGACTTCTTACGGGAAAACCCGGATTACGCCGAGGAGATTGAGGGTTTGATTCGCCACCAGAACAGTTCTGACAAGGAGTTGCCTGCTGGCAATGGAGTAGCTGTTTCGGTGATTGAGCCGGAACCGGATGACGACCTGGGCGACGATTTCTAAGCTTTAACATTTCTGAGGATTGGCCGACCCTTAAAAGTCGGCCTTTTTATTTCCGAAACAGGTGTTATGACAAGTTAACTCAAAGGAGATTGTTATGAGCCTTCGCTTTGATACGGTAGCAATAAACGTCCAGGATTTGCAAAAGTCCCAGAATTTCTGGAAAGAAGCCCTGGGTTTCGAGGTCGAGTACGAGAATGACGAATGGATTACCCTGGTCGATCCCCGGCTAGGCGGGGTCAAGTTGGGCTTGCAACTGACCGACCATCCTAAGCAGGCGCTAAACCGCATCCATTTCGACCTGTACGCGGACGATGCCCCGGCCGAGGTTGAGCGGTTAAAAAGCCTGGGAGCTATAATAATTCCCTGGCCGCACTACGATTCTGACTCCCGTTTCCTGGTAATGACCGACCCGGAGGGAAACGAGTTTTGCGTGGCTGGTAAAAATTTGGACTTTTATAGAAAGGAATTCAGCTTATGAACCTTTTTCTCGAAACGATTGTAGTCAACGCCCAGGATATGGAAAAAATGAAGAATTTCTGGGCGGCAGCGCTTGGCTTCGAGATTGATTTCGCCAATGAGGGATTTGCGCTGCTAAAAAACCCCCAGAGTGAAAGCAACACGAAGTTTGGCTTGCAACTTACTGATAAACCCAAGACCAACCTGAACCGGCTCCATATTGACCTGATAACCAGCGATGGTAAGACCGAAGTGAAACGGTTGGAAGACCTGGGCGCAAAAGTAATTCCCTGGACCTACGGGGACCCGAATCCAAGCTATGTGGTTATGGCCGACCCGGAAGGCAACGAGTTTTGTGTGTCCACTGTTTCGACGGATAATGTCGAAAAATTTAAAGGGCTATACAAGCCATCATAATAATTTGAAATAGAAGTAAGCGAAGTTAAAATGTTTAAAAATAACAATTCTTTTAACAAAAACAACAAAAGAAAACCTTACGAGAAAAAAGAAACAGCCGTCGAAAAGCGGATGCGTAAGAAATTTACCGGAGAGGGCAAGATTACCCTGGTTGAGTACCAGCGGACCCATGCCGACCGAGTAAATATCCATATCGAAGAAGAATATGCTTTCAGCGTTACAGCAATCCTGGCAGCCGAGCGTAAGCTAAAGGCCGGGGTCTATCTTTCTGCCGCCGACACCGAAGAAATTCAGTCCGCTGACCTCTATAACCGGGGTCTGGCGGCGGGACTGCAACTGATTGCTATGCGTCCCCGAAGCGAAGGCGAACTGCGCGAACATCTGCGAAGGCGTTACCCCGATGCGACTCCCGAAACCCTGACGCGGGTTTTAGACCGCCTGAAAGAACTTAATTACCTGAACGATGCCACATTTGCCAAGTTCTGGGTCGAGAATCGCCTGGCCTTTGCTCCTCGGGGCCGCAATCTCTTAAAGCAAGAGCTAATGCAAAAGAGAGTGGCGCGGGATGTTATCGAAACCGCCATCAGTGAACACCTGGAAGTTTTGCAGGAAGAAGCCGATGAAGAAGGCGACAATGACGGTCAGAGTGTGGAAGAAACCCAGGCTCTGGAGATGGCCCGCAAAAAGCTACACAACTACGCTGCTGAAGACTGGCAGGGTTTCTACCGCAAAATGGGCGGTTTCTTGCAGCGCCGGGGGTATCCCTTCGATATAACCGGCAAAATTACCAAACAGGTCTGGCAGGAGCTAAAAGATGGGGAAGCAGCCAAAAGCGATGTCGAATAGCTCGAAGTAGAAGAATAAAGCCTGAGTTTCTATGCTTAATATAGAGAAGTTTTATTCCTTCAGATTTGCCAAAATTAAATGGTTGGTTTAGAATAATGACCTAGATTGTGAATTTATTGTCAAAGTAAGTGGAGCAGGACCAAGACCTTAATTGAGAAAAATCTTCAAGGAGGAGGAAGAACCAGTATGGCTGCACGTAAAAAAGTAACCGTAATCGGGGCCGGGAATGTCGGCGCAACTGTAGCGCAACGCCTCGCAGAACGTGATTTCTATGACATAGTGCTGTTGGATATTCCCCAGGTAGACGGAATGCCCCAGGGTAAAGCTTTGGACCTGCTCGAAAGCGGTCCGGTTGTCGGCTACGACAGCATGGTTATCGGTACGACCAATTATGACGATACGGCTGACAGCGATCTGGTAGTAATAACCAGCGGTCTGCCGCGCAAACCCGGCATGACCCGCGATGACTTGCTCTTAACCAATGCCAATATTGTCAAGCAAGTTACCGAAAATGTGGTGAGCCGGTCCCCCAACTGCTTTATTATTGTCGTGACCAACCCGCTGGACGCGATGGTCCAGCTATGCCAGAAGGTCAGCGGCTTTCCCAAGAACCGGGTCATTGGTATGGCCGGAGTGCTGGACTCGGCCCGTTATCGCACCTTTATTGCCCAGGAATTGGGTGTTTCGGTCGAAGATGTGTCGGCCTTCGTACTCGGCGGACACGGTGATACAATGGTTCCTTTACCGCGCTACAGCACCGTTTCGGGTATTCCGATTACCGAGCTTTTGTCGGCAGAGCGGATTGAAGCTTTAAGCAAGCGGGCCGCCAACGGTGGAGCCGAAATCGTGGCCCTGCTAAAAACCGGCAGCGCCTTCTATGCACCGTCGGCTGCGGTGGTAGCGATGGTGGATAGCATCCTACGGGACAAAAAGCGGGTACTGCCTTGCGCCACGCTTCTCGAAGGTGAATACGGCATAAACGGCCTGTATGTCGGAGTACCGGTTAAATTAGGGGCCGGTGGAGTTGAGCAAATCATCGAGATTAACCTGAGCGATGACGAGAAAGTAGCCTTCCAGCGCAGCGCTGATGCAGTCCAAGAACTGATAAATGTTATCCGCGAAAAGCTACCGGAAGTAGGTTTATAAGCCTATTTATTAAAAAATAACAAGAACTGCGCCTATAGTGGGAGCAGTTTTTGTTTTAACTCAAAATTCGTTTAATATTTGTTAATTAACCTATTGCTTTTATGGTAGAGCTTTGGTAGTATTACGGTTGAGACTTGTTTTAGTTCGACGAATTATTGTTGTAAATAGGATTTAAGTCCTAAATACCAATACAGTTAGAAACCGAAGCGCGGTGTTTTGGTCTAACGGAACGAAGGTAGCAAACTACCTAGAACCAATCGGTAAGTATCAAGGGAAATGGTGGCATCCTCTACCCGGCAAGAGCCTACCCCTCAACCCTGGAACACACTCCGAACAACCTTTTCCACCCCGGCTTAGCTCGCAAGCCAGGGCTGGCAGACCCGTAGTGAAGGCTATTTAGCAGAATAATGCGATATGGGCTAGACCTGACTCAAGGCTAGAAGGCAGTTGCTATGCATTTAGTAGCGCCTACTTTCTTTACTTCTGCAATCAAATTGGACAATACAAACCCTAGTTTCTTTTCTCTAAGGAGGCCCCAAGGTGAGCTTTGAGGACAAAAATTTAACGTGCCGCGATTGCGGTAAGCCGTTTGCGTTTACGGCCGGCGAACAGAGTTTCTACGCTGAAAAGGGGTTGATGAACACCCCGAGTCGCTGCACAGACTGCCGTCAGACACGCAAGCAACAACAATCTGGTGGTGGTGGTGGTGGCTATAGCGGTGGTGGACACAGCCGTGAACGTGGACCGCGCACCAGTGAAAATCGCGTTCAGCACCCGGTCCAATGTGCTGCTTGCGGCAAGGAAACGACGGTTCCTTTCGTACCGAAGTACGACCGTCCGGTTTATTGCAGTGACTGCTTCGAGCAGCAGCGTGTCGGCGCCGGTTCAGCCGGTCCGGCCCGCTAGGTTTAGCCAGTTGCCGCGTGAACGATCACGCCTTCAGGAAAAAAGACTCTTGCGCCGGCAAGAGTCTTTTTGTGCGTTTTATAAGGGATTTCCTCACCCCTAACCTTTCCCGTGGGAGGGAATAAATCAATAGATATAAAAATCGAGGCAATGCCTCGATTTTTATATCTATAATAAGGGGGTTTATTAGAATTATTTGGTTTAGTTCTAAATGCACCCGTTTGCAAGAGTCAGAAGTAACTTCCAGGAGAAGATTTTAACCCCCGCTCCTGGCAACTATTTATTTACTGAGAGCTTCCAGGACCGCTCGCTTGGCGAAAACTTCCGCCATAGCCCGGCGATACTCCTGTGAACCGTGCAAATCTTCCAGCGCGTCCACTCCAGCCGCAAAACCTTTGCAGGCTTTTTCGATAGAGGCCGCGTCGGTCCCTGATCCGACCAGGCTGCTTTCCAGGGCATCAAAGCGCAAAGGCACTTCGGCCAGTCCGCTAAAAGCTATAGCAGCGTCCGTTATTTTGCCATCGGCTACCCCGATTACCGCCGCCGCGCCCACTACCGAGTAGTGAGAAGCTTTGTTGGGCAGTTTCTTGTAACTGGTCTTTTTGCCGGTGGGAGTCTTGAACCGGATTTCGGTCAGGAGTTCATCCGGCTCGATAGTAGTCTGCAAGATGCCGGAAAAGAAGGCCGAGGCCGGTTCTATCCGTTCGCCTTTGGCGCTGGTCAGAACCATTTCGGCATCCAGGGCCAACATGACCGAGGGCAGGTCACTTGACGGGTCGGCGTGGACCAGGCTGCCTCCAACCGTACCCCAGTTCCGCACCTGCACATCCCCGATAACCCCGGCAGCTTCCGGCAGCAAAGGAGCGCTGGACTTCAAAAGATCACTCGACTCGACCTGATAATGGGTCGTCATCGCGCCAATCTTAATAAGGCCGTCTTCTTCCTTGATATAAGAAAGCTGCGCGCGCAGAGCCTGAATATCAATAAGTTTTTCCGGTTGGGCCAGTCGCAGACGCATGGCTGGAATCAGGCTGTGACCGCCTGCCAGGACTTTGCTATTCTCGCCATCCTCGGCCAGCATTTTGAGCGCCTCATTCAGGCTGGCCGGAGTAAAGTAGTCAAACGCGCTCGGTATCATTTTTGTTTATCTCCCTCTAAAGAATGAGCCGGACGCAGAGTTGGGGTCCGCGCCCGCTCATCATTTAGCATTTCCTACTTATTATCTTCTCCAAAATGCCGTTCGACTACGGCTTCGGTAGCTCCGGCTGAAACGTTGCTGCTGCCATTGGCCTTGCCGTGAATCACTTTCCAGACTTTCTCCGGTCGCAGGGGCATCTGAATGTCCTTTACGCCCAGCGACTTTAAAGCGTCAATGACCGCGTTGACAATTACCGGCGTGCTGGCGATAGTCCCGGCCTCACCGATACCTTTGACCCCTAACGGGTTGACCTTAGTCGGCGTGACGGTATGGTCGAGGGTAAAGGTCGGTAATTCGGCGGCGGTGGGCAGGGCATAGTCCATCAAAGTGCCGCTAACCAGTTGGCCGTTATCATCGTAGACCGCTTCTTCGTAGAGAGCCTGAGCGATACCCTGGGCCAACCCGCCGTGAAGCTGGCCTTCCACTATCATTGGGTTGAGCTGGCGACCACAATCATCCACGCAGACATACTTGAGGATTTTTATGTTGCCGGTTTCGGAGTCAATCTCGACCGCCGCAAGGTGAGTGCCGAATGGATAGACGAAGTTGCCCGGCTCGAAATAGCGGGTCGCCTCCAGGCCCGGTTCGATCACCGGAGCCATCTTGGGGTCAATGTAGGCTTTCAGGCAAACTTCCTGGAAGCTGATACTCTTGCCGCCCCCGGCCCCTTTAACGGTGAATTTGCCACCCTCAAAGACAATATCCTCCTCGTTAGCTTCCATCTGGAAGGCCGCAATCTTTTTGGCCTTCTCTATGACCGTCCCGACTGCCAACATCAAGGCTCCACCGCCGACCGCCGTACCACGGCTGCCGTAAGTACCCATACCGTAGGGTGTCATTTCGGTATCACCGTGTTTGATGATCACGTCCTCAATCGGGATGCTGAACTCGTCGGCTACAATCTGGGCGAAAGTAGTCTCCTGGCCCTGCCCGTGCGGAG
>JAYSYV010000008.1:0-2644 GCA_043727245.1 Chloroflexota bacterium
CCGGTAATATCATTAACCGGTGGGTAATAAAAGAGAGAAATTTACAATAAATAATGAAATTTAATCAAACAAGGAGTTTAATATCAGGCGAAGAAAAGCCCTCTAAACAGCGCGAACACTGGCAAACGGTCCTGTACGCCTCGTTTGCCGCCCAACTGCTTACCATGATTGGGTTTAGTTCCTCCATACCCTTTGTCCCGCTTTTCCTCCAGAAAGATTTGCACATAACGGATATTGCCGAGGCCGGGGTATGGTCCGGTATTATGGTGACATCCAGCTTTTTGGCGATGGCGGCTTTTTCCCCGGTCTGGGGCGCTATGGCCGACCGGCATGGCCGCAAATCAATGGTTTTACGCTCTATCCTGGGTGGAGCCGTGGTGGTCGGGCTGATGGCTTTTACCCAGAGCGTCTGGGTACTGCTGCTGCTCCGCATAATGCAAGGTGTCCTGAGCGGCACTGTTTCCGCTAATATTGCTCTTGTCGCTTCAGTGACACCCAAAGAAAAAATGGGTTACGCGCTGGGGCTTATGCAGACTTCCGTCTTTGTGGGAGCGAGTATAGGGCCGCTGGTGGGCGGTGTCCTGGCCGACCTGACCGACTACCGCATAACCTTTATTATTACCTCGATAATGCTGGTCCTGGCTTCATTAATCGTAATTTTCCTGGTCAAAGAGAATTTTACGCCGGTCAAACCAGATCCAACCCGCCAGAAATTAAGTCCTGGGCAGCGTTTCAAGAGCCCTTTCATGCAGAAAGAATTTTTGGCCCTGGTGGTTATCCTGGCCCTGGTCCAGTTTAGTTCAAATATCATTACGCCGGTATTGGCCCTTTTTATAAAGGTTTTAAATGGCGGTGGTGGAGAAGGGGTATCCACCCTGGCCGGACTTGAACTCGGTATTACCGGGGTTGCCAGCGCCTTTTCAGCCGTATTCGTAGGCCGCCTGAGCGACAAATACGGCCACCGTAACGTCCTAATAATGAGTTCACTAGGGGCGGCCCTGCTTTACTTACCGCAGTCATTGGTTGGTAACGTCTGGCAACTCCTGATATTACGCGGCCTGATGGGCCTGTGTTTTGGCGGGATTGTACCGGCGGCGAACGCCCTGATTGCCGACAAAATACCGGAAGGGCGCAAAGGGTCTGCCTTTGGAGTGGTGAGCAGTTTTTCCTCGCTTGGTTCGGCCAGCGGCCCATTAATCGGTTCACTTATCGCGGCCCTGCTCAGTACCAGGGCGGTTTTTCTGGTAACCGGTGCGACCCTTTTACTGGCAGCCTTCTGGATCAAGACGGTCCTGCCCCGCCAATCCGAACAAGCCGAGCCGACAATGGACGTAGAGGAAGCCCGGAGTACCTGATTAAAGACCAGGCCAGGTCTGTAAAAAGCCTGTTACCGGGCGTTAATGAAAACGACTAAATATTGCTTTTGATTAATATTTGGCGTTATTATTGATATATTATAGTTATAAAAAGGAAATAGGCTGCTAAAGTGGCAGCCAAATTGCAGTTTCATCACACTTTTACAAGGAAGTAAAATGAGGGATGGAAGCTCGATAATTAGATAAAAAATGCATAACCTGAAAAATCTGATCCCTTACTTGGCTCGCTACAAAGCCTTTCTTTTTACGGGCCTATTTGTTCTTTTGCTGCTTTCTTCTGTCACCCTCACCCAACCCTATCTCATCCGACTGGGTATAGACAGCTTACAGGCCAACAAATTCGAGCCGCTCATTTCAGTAATAATTGTCGTGACTGGGCTGTGCCAGTTTGGGCTTGGCTTCTTGCAACGCTGGTCGGTCAACCGGGTCGGCCACCTGATCGAAGCCGACCTACGCAAGACCCTCTTTATAAAGCTTCAACAATTAGACCGCAGCTTTTACGACCAGAATAGTATTGGCGATTTAATTGTCCATTCCACTTCGGATATATCTATTCAGCGTAACTTTATCGTCCAGGGCATAACCAGCGGCTGTAACACCCTGTTTATGGGTACAATCGCCCTGGTTTTAATGTTCTCACAAAACTGGCTCCTGGCCCTGACCGGGTTAATTTTTTTGCCCTTTCTGGTGGTCGCTTTCTCCTACATTCGGCGGAATATGGAAACGGTTTACCAGGCCGCCCAGGAACGCCTGGGTGAAGTTAGCAACCGGGTCCAGGAGGTGCTGTCCGGCATTAGAGTGGTCAAAGCTTACACCGACGAGGAAGTGGAAGGCCAGCGCTATGCCGAGGAAAACCGCCTTTATGTGGGCGACCGGCTGAAGTTTGCCCGCCTCAATTCCCTCTTGATGCCGCTCATCCAGCTTGCCACCGGGCTTACCACGGTTCTTTTGCTCTGGATAGGCGCTAACGAAATCGAGGCCGGACACCTGACCATCGGCCAATTCGTCCAATTCAATGCCTACCTGCTTCTATTGGCAGGGCCGCTTTCCAACCTGGGTACGGTCATGGGTCTGGGGCAACAGGCCGCTATCAGTATGGGCCGCCTTCAGCGCATCCTGCTGTATAAACCGGTCATTGCCGAACCGGACCCCGTAGAAGTTGTCACACCGCCCCCGGCTAAAATGGGCCAGACCATCCTTGAGTTTCAGGATGCCGGGATGCGTTTTGGCGAAAAATGGGCCTTGCATCACCTGAATTTCAAGGTCCA
>JAYSYV010000009.1:0-2642 GCA_043727245.1 Chloroflexota bacterium
GCCCCGGTCGCGGCCAGTTCCTGGAACAATTCGCGCAAGGCCAGCAAGTCAGGCGTTTTTTCAAAATCGTGGTAAGAAATAATGCTCCCTACCCCTTGCTGCCGGGCCATTTGCAAGAGCCGGTCGCGCTCGTTGGGGCTGGTCCGCAGCTCAATATCGAGCAATTTGATAGCCTCGCTTGCCAGGGCGGCTTCTAAAATAGCCAGCCGCCTCGCTTCGTCCAGGGAACTGGCTCCACCTTCTTCTTTGCGCCGGAAAGTTGCCAGCAAAGGGACCGAGCATAGCCGCCCTAAATCCGCTAACAATTCCCTGGTCAATTGCGGTGTAAGACCGGCCAGGTAATCCAGCCGTACCTCAATCAAATCGGGGCTTTTAGCGGCCAACCGGCCTATTTGCGCGCGGGCTTCCGCCGGACTGGCGGCTACCAGCGGTACACAGATGGAAGGATGCTTCAGGAAAGTAGGGCCGTCACCGGGGAAACTTAAATTATTCGGCATGGTTAAAAATATGGAATCCAATCTTCGGCAGCCGGTATCTCGGCTCTCTTAACAGTTTTAGGCCCATGAGTAACTACCGCCGACTCTTCATCGCTGGGACGCACCGCCAGAAGCTTTACTACATCGTCCCGCTTGTAAAGGCGCTGGCGCTTGATGCCCTGTTTATAACTCTTGAGAACGCCCCGGCTTACATAGGCGTAAAGTGTGGCCGGTTTCACCCCCAGCAAGCGGCAAACCTCACGTCCCTCTATAAAACCTTCGTCTTCCGGCGACTCAGACATTTCTTTAATTACTTTCCCGCTCTTTTTACTGACCCTGCCCCAATCATACCATCCGGTTGCAGACTGTCAACAACTATCTATCATTATCGCGGTTCTATCAATATAAATCAAGTATAATCAATATATATCAAAGACTATTGACATTCATAGAATTAATGGTAAAAATACATGACAGAATTTTTTACCAAACAAAACATAGCAATCAGGAGAAATCCAATGACTACGACAGTCAATAACCCGGTCAAGAAAAATCAAGGTTTGGAGGGAATAGTCGCCGCAACAACCGCTCTCAGCAAAGTTGAAGGCAACCTGGGGCGGCTAATCTACCGGGGTTACGATATTCATGACCTGGCGAAAACCATTACCTTCGAGGAGGCGGCCCATCTGCTCTGGGTCGGCCATTTACCCAATCAAACCGAACTAACCGGCCTCAAAGAGAAACTGACGGCCCAGCGCAAGCTATCCCCCATCGTCCTGACCGTCTTGCGAACCTTACCGCTAACCGCTGAACCGATGGATGTTTTGCGGACGGTGGTATCAGCGGTGGGCGCGACTGGCGAGATTACCGGCACGCCAACGCTGGACCAGGCTATCGCCCTGACAGCCCGTATTCCGCTAATCCTGGCCGCCTTTGCTCGGCTGCGTCAGGGGCGTGAGCCGCTCGAATACCGGCCCGATCTGGGTCATGCCGCCAATTATCTCTACCTCATAAACGGCTATGTTCCTTCAGAAGCTCAGGAAAAAGCCCTCAACGCCTACCTGGTGATGCTGGCCGACCACGGCATGAACGCTTCGACCTTCACGGCCCGCGTGGTCGCCAGCACCCAATCCGACCTGGCTTCGTCGGTGGTAGCGGCTATTGGCGCTCTCAAAGGGCCGCTCCACGGCGGAGCGCCCTCTAAAGTCAAAGATATGCTGGAAGAAATCGAAGGGGCCGGCGGCAAAGAAGGAGCCGAAAAATGGCTGCGAAACGCCCTGGAAAACGGCACAGTCCTGATGGGCTTTGGGCATCGGGTCTATAGGACGGTTGACCCACGCGCCGACGAATTAAAAGGCATGGCCGAACTGGCCTCACCCCAGGGATTTGGCTTTGCCAGCTATGTCGAAGAACTGGCCCTGCAATTGCTGGCCGAATACAAACCCAGCCGGAAAATCTATACCAACGTCGAATTTTACTCGGCGGTCTTACTGGGTTCGCTGGGACTGCCGGGCGACTTCTTCACGCCCACTTTTGCCGCCAGCCGGGTCGCAGGTTGGACCGCCCACATCCTGGAGCAGTCCGACAACAACCGCATCATCCGGCCCGAATCCGACTATACCGGCCCCGAAACGGCCCAGTTTGTCCCTCTACCCGACCGCTAACAAACTGGTATTCTAAAAAGCTAAACCAAAAGAGCCGGGGAGATTTACGACAATTACTGTAAAATCTCCCCGGCTCTTTTATCAATCCAACAATAGCATCAGTTTTAGCAAATTAGCCACCCTCTTGCCCTTGTCATCCTTTGCTGCGGCTCACATTCAAAGGGCGTGACAGGGGGTGGTTGGCTCCCTTTCTTTACAACTAGAGGAATGACAAGTCTTCTTTAACAGTGTAATAAAACATTACACAGGCACAGCTTATGCACATAAACCCCAAAGTGACAGTAAAAGAAAACTTGAGCATTATGGGGAAACGTGGTATAATTAACTTACAAAAAGTAAGTTCATTTATAACAATATATTTCTCAATGAGAAAGGGGTCTTATTAAAGAGATGGATAACAAATTACCTAAAATAACCATGTATACGACCGACTGGTGTCCATATTGCGTCAGCACCAAGCGCTTCCTTAATAGCAAAGGCATCGCTTTCGACGAAGTTAACG
>JAYSYV010000010.1:0-2642 GCA_043727245.1 Chloroflexota bacterium
CCGCGGTTTTTGAAGGAGCAAACGAGCTCCTGGTAAAAGTAAGTAATTAGAACCTGGAAAGAAAGGGGTATAAACCGCCATGAACAGCCTGGACAAGCCTTTTAAGATTGGGGACGAGTACAGGTGAGCCGGAAGTTGTATTCTGATTTGCCGGTTGAACGACCGGTACCATCAACGGGCTTCCGAAGGCCCGCTGGCATGCGCATGCCAACGAGGTTACCGTAGCATGGGATGATGGAAAGTTCAGTACGCTGGCCTGTACCGTTCTGGACAAAATCGAGGAGAAAAAGGCTTAACTTTACAGATTACGAAATCCGACAATAGTTGCCTAACCCCACCGGAATAATCCAGCGGAGGTTTTCTTTTGTAGGTGGATATTTTCGTGGATTTTTATTTTTTCATCTTTCTGACTTACGTCCTGCCGAGATACTCCTAATAAATTGACTCTGAAAGCGTGAAATGCTGTGCTATAATCCAGCAGTCAGATCATAATTGGGCAAGGACCACTTGCACAATTAACCTGGTAGCCGTGCAAGTATGTATGTACAGGTTCACTCAAATCAATTAATGAATGAATAGGACTTATTAACAAGAAGTCCTTGTGTCTGCCAGCAGGCCAGGGCCAGTAAACGTGGGCTTGATCAAGAAGAAACAAAGAGGTGGTAACAGCAGCAATGATGAATATGACCGTAGCGACTGTTATTTCGATACTCAACAGCGGTGCTAAAAAGCGGATAGACCCACGAGACCTTGAGTTGTACCGGGAGACCTTACGGAATTATGAAGCAATCGGCCCGGCCAGGTTCAACTCAGTTGATCAGAAAAACGCTGAGACAGTTAGGTTAAAAATAGAGCAGGCCAGCCAGGGTTTGTAAATTCTTATTTCCTATAGCAAAAAGATTACTTTCCTTTGAAAGAGTCAGGTAAAATGAGCGAGGAAACCAAAGCCTTAATACCGATTGAAGAGCGTCAGGTAGATTTTTATGGTGATGATATAACCGCGGCCCTGGCCGAAGTAAACGGTAAAGAACAAGTTTTAGTGCCCATTCGTCCTCTGTGCGAATACCTGGGCCTTAACTGGGCCGGTCAGAGCCAGCGAATTCGGCGCGATATGGTTCTGTCTAAACTTAGCACCGTGTGTATCATGCACACGGTGCAAGGCACCAATCGAGAAATGACGTGCCTGCCATTAGACTTCTTAAACGGATGGCTTTTTGGAATCGACGCCGGTCGGGTTAAAGAAGAGCTTAGAGACAAAGTAATTCGCTACCAGATGGAATGCTACAGAACCCTTGCCGAACATTTTCAATCTCAGGCGGTGGTGGAACGGCCGGCAACTCCCAGCACCGGTCTTGCCCAGATACGGGACATGGGTCTGGCTATCGCCCAGATGGCCGAACAGCAAATGGAGATGGAACGTAACGTCACCAGGGCTCACACCCGCCTGGACCAGGCCGCTTTAGCCTTTAAGGCGCTTGACCAGCGAGTAACGGGCATTGAGAAGCGGCTTACCCCTACTAGCCTTATAACAGAGGAACAGGCTACCGAAGTATCGCAGGCAGTTAAAGCCCTGGCTGAATATTTGACCACTCAGGACAAAAGTAAAAATCACTACCAGTCGGTAATATATATTATCTATAATCGGCACTTACATACTGAAAGTGAGATGGTAAAATAAGAGAGGAAACTGCTTGAATTAGGAAAAAGGAACTAATTATATTCTCATTATAATTACAGTTAAGGATAGGAAATGAGCGAACAAACCACCCCCTTTGAAATAATCCGTAAGACCGATGAGGCAGGAAACGAATATTGGAGTGCCCGTGATCTGGCTAGAGTGCTGGACTATGGTGAGTTTCGTTTCTTCAAAAATGTTATCAAGAAAGCCGAAGCAGCTTGTGAAAACAGCGGTCAGGTGGTAGCTGATCATTTCGTGCAAACGCACGTTATGATCGCCACTGGTAAAGGTGCCCGTAGGAAAGTAGAAGATTACCATCTTTCTAGGTACGCTTGCTATTTAGTGATTCAGAATGCCGATCCTGCTAAAGAAATTGTAGCACTGGGACAAACTTACTTTGCAGTTCAGACCCGCCGTCAGGAAGAAGCTGACGAATTGGCCGTCTTGACAGAGGATCAGCGCCGATTATTTTTGCGCGGCCAGCTTACCGATCACAATAAACAACTTGCCGCTGCTGCCAACCAGGCCGGAGTAGTGACCTCCCCTGACTTCGCGGTCTTCCAGGATCACGGCTATATGGGGCTATATGGGGGCGAAAAGGCCCAGGATATTCACAAGCGCAAGATTCTCAAACCCAATCAAAAGATACTCGACCATATGGGCAGCGACGAACTGGCGGCAAACTTCTTCCGGGCCTCTCAGACCAAGCAAAAGTTAGAGCGAGAAAAGATAAAAAGTAAAGAGGCGGCTAACCGGGCCCATGAAGACGTGGGTAAAAAGGTTCGGGGGTTTATTGAAGAACTGGGTGGTACGCTGCCTGAAAAGCTGCCTACACCCCCCGAAAGCATCCAGGAACTTGAGAAAAAAGAAAAGAAGCGGCTTGCGCGAGGGCCTCAGACCTCAATGTTTGATGAAGAAGATAACTAGCAGTTTGTCGGAGAGAGCCTTATTTTAGCCGGAATGG
>JAYSYV010000011.1:0-8115 GCA_043727245.1 Chloroflexota bacterium
CCCCGGCGGCAAAAGCAGCCCGGAACGGGGCTAACTCGAACTTATCCAGGTGAGCGCGGTCGTGTTGGACCACCGGCAAGCCGATATGACTATCTACCGCCGTATCGCCGTGGCCGGGAAAATGTTTGACGCAGGGAGCTACGCCCTCGGCCAGATAAGCCTGGACCGCCGACGCGACATGCTGCCCAACCAGGGCGGGGTCAATGCCATAGGAACGGTTGCCAATCACCGGGTTGGCCGGGTCGCTGTTAAGGTCGGCCACCGGGGCAAAGTTCACATTGATACCGAGCTTACGCAACCGACGGGCCACTACCCCGGCGCTGATAGCAACGCCCTCACCCCCGGCGGCGGCCTGGGCCATCTGGCTGGGCGCAATCCAGTCCTGCCCTTCGGCGGGCATGCGACTGACCCGGCCACCTTCTTCGTCAACGCCGATAAGCAAAGGCGGCAAGCCGTGCCGGACCGCCAAATCCTGCAAAGCACGGTTAAGCTGTATTACCTGGGCTATCCCGGTAATATTCCGACCGAAAAGAATAACCCCACCGGCCCGTAAATCCACGATTAACCGGGCCGCTTCGTCGGTAAGCTCCGGCTCAGCAAAAGTCAGCATCAACCGCTGCCCGACTTTATCGTGTAAATTCACAAAATATTCCTTTCGTAAAACGTGCAACCTGGAACGTTAAACGTGACGTAGGTGGAGCGTTTAGCGTTTTACATTCCGGGCCGCCTGGGCCGCGCTAAGGGCCGGGTCTTCCACCCGGACCACCTCGCCAATGGTCATCATGGATTGCAAGCGTTTGAGCAGGCCGTCCAGAAAGCCGGGAGAATGCAAAATCAGGCCACCCGTTATCGCCAGACCCGGCGGCCTATCGAAAAAGAGATTCTTGTCGCAGGCTTTAAGAGCCAGGGCCAGCTCGTTGATGGCGTTGCGAATCAAAATCTTAGCCACGTCATCCCCGGCCTCGGCGGCCTGAAACACCAGATAAGCCAGCCGGGCAATTTTAGTGTTATCCACTCCTCGCGCCCCTTCGCCGCTGCCATAAACCTCACCGATAAAGTTAGCCGGATTAGACAAATCCCATTCTTTCAAAATTAGTTCTAGCAGGGCCGTCTTGGGGCCGCGTCCATCCGAAGCCTTGACCGCCGCTTGCAGAGCTTCCCGGCCAAACCACAGGCCGCTGCCTTCATCACCAAAGAAATGGCCCCAACCCCCGGCGCGGGTCTTTTTACCGCGTCCATCCCGGCCAAAGCCAATCGAGCCGGTCCCGCAAATAAGCCCTAACCCGGTCTGCTCCGGCAGGGCATATAAAATAAGCTCGAAATCGCCAACCAGTTCAAACTGCCGGGCCAATGGAGTGCCCTGGTTGAGAGCTTGCTGCCACACAAGCTGGTCCTGGGGGCGGTCAATCCCAGCAGCTCCGACAAGGGCAAAATCCGGCAAATCGCCAATCCGGGCTGCTGTTAAAGCCGCCTGAACTGCTTTTCGCACGTTAGTGGCAGCGGTTTCCAGGCCGATACCCTGGTAATTGGAGGCTCCGGACACGCCCCGGCCAATTTCCTGGCCTCGTTCGTCCACCACAACGGCGCTGGTCTTGCTACCTCCGCCATCTACTCCCACAAAAATCTGCGCCATGACCCTACTCATTCCTCTTACGAAGATTTTTACTTTCGCAGCAAATAAACCGCCCAGAAAATCAGAGCACCCCCGACTAACTTGACCGGGCTAGCTGCTTCACCCAGCAGAAGGATACCCAGAAAGACCGCCGTGGCCGGTTCGGATGTCACCAGGATAGCAGCCCGGCTGGGGCCAACTTTGGGCAGACCGATCAGGTAAAAGGTCCAGGCCAGGCTGGTAGCAAACCCGATCACAATACAGCAGACCCAGCCCACCCAATTCATGTTAAAGGCGAAGCCGCCGCCAACCACGCCCATATCAAGGCCAACCTGGCCTAACGCGCACCATAAGACGTAAACAAGGGCTATAACCGGAAGGCTGTAGGCGGAAGCGACCAGGCCCGGCACACCCCTGCCAAACCGCGAACTCAGCAAAATATAAGCGGCGGTGACAAAGGCCGAAATCAAAGCCAGCAGCAGTCCAAACCCGTTTAAGTTGAGTTTGCCGGATAGGACTTGAACCGGGTCCACCGTCAGGAAACAGCCTGAAAGGGCCAGCAACAAGGCAATCCCTTTAACACGGGTGAACTTTTCTTTGAAGAAAATGACCGCTCCCACGACCACCAGGGCTGGAAAGATGTAAGCTATCAGGATGGCCGTACCGACCGGGACATACATCAGCGAAACGTAATATGTCACCGAACTGGATACAAATACTACCCCCAGCAAACTCAGTTTGATTACCTTGCGAATAGGTAGGACCAGAGGCGGTTTCAAGAAAGCAATTATGAGCCAGACTATAAAGGTGGCAATCACCGAACGAACTGTCAATACGGTGATAGCGTTGCCGCCGTTAGCATAGGCCCATTTACCTATAATCGCCTGGGAACCGTAGCTAACTCCAGTCAGGACCACCAGGATAACCGCCCAGAAATCGGTCAGAGGTAGTTTTAGTTGGGCTGTTGCAGATGTAGATGGATTTAGAGCCTCCACTTCAGGGGTCATTTATGCCTTTGATTTCTATAATACTTGACTATTATTTAGAATTGAATAGCCTTACGGACGAAACCTCCGGCTTTGCCCAGGCGTTCCCTGGCCTCCTGGGGCGTAACCCCGGCCATTAAGGCCACAATAGCGGTGCGGGTTTCACCGCCGCACTGTTCCAGGGCTTCCAGGGCGCTGTTTTCGTCCTGGCCGGTAGCCTCGGCGACTATACGGGCAGCCCGGCGGCGCAACTTGGCATTGGTCGGACGCATATCCACCATCAGATTTCCATAGGTCTTGCCCAGCCGGACCATTGTAGCAGTACTGAGCATGTTTAGCACCATTTTTTGGGCTGAACCGGCTTTGAGGCGGGTCGAACCGGCCAGCACCTCCGGCCCTGTCACGGGCGCAATCGTTATCTCGGCCACTTCTTCCAGGGCGGAAGGGCTGTTGCAGGTCACGGCTATCGCCGCCGCGCCAACTTCACGAGCATACTGCAAGGCTCCGATGACATAGGGAGTCCGGCCACTGGCAGCCAGCCCGACCAGGGCATCTTTCTCGCTCAAGTTAATCCGAACCGCGTCCTTGCGGCCCAGTTCCGGGTCGTCTTCGGCGGCTTCGGCGGCGCTCACCAGTGCGCCCAGGCCACCGGCAATCAGGCCGAGAACCTGTTCGGAGGAAGTATTGAAAGTGGGCGGACATTCGGCGGCATCCAGCACGCCCAACCGGCCACTGGTCCCTGCGCCCATATAAACCAGGCGACCGCCTCTTTGCAGCCGTTCGGTAATTACTACGACAGCCTGGCCTATCTGGGGCAGAACTTTGCGGACCGCTTCGGCTATTGTAGCGTCCTCACTATTCATCAAATTGACGATTTCATGGGCGGATAACTGGTCAAGGTTGCGGCTGGCCGGATTAGAAGCTTCAGTCGCCAGGCTGACGGTGTCAACCGCCTCCAGCCTGGGCTGTTCTAGTCGGGGTTGGTTGGCCGCAGCTTCAAGCGAGGCATTTTCTGCCATGAGGTATTCTCCTTGGTTGGGTCTGAGGGGCCGGGGCCAGGCGAAAAGGGGAGCATCACCGGGCCAAATTTCTGAAGCAAGGGGGCAAAGTTCAGGCCGGGGGCGAGCTTGCCCAGCAAACTTGAACGTGTGGCCCCGGTGCTGCCCGGCAGGTTGGCCGGGCGATTGCGTAACAGTTCGTAACCTAACAGGGCGAAGCAGACCGCTTCTTTGGCTGAAGCGGGTACGCCAAACTGGTCATGATTTAAAACCTCGACACCGGGCAGCCATTCGGCCAGCATTTCCTGGAGAACCCGGTTGTGCGCTCCGCCACCGCTGACGATTAGTTCATCCAGTTTAGCTACCGGGCTAAAACGCTTGATGGAGGTCGCGATGCTTTTGGCAGTGAAAGCGGTCAGGGTGGTCATTGTATCTTCGGGCGAAAGCCCCAACTGAGCGGCCCGGCCCACCAACTGACGGGCAAAAGCGTCGCCAAAGACCTCCCGGCCTGTGCTTTTGGGCATTTCGGCCTGGATGTAGGGGTGGTCCATGAGTTCGGCCAACCAGTCGGAGTTAATCGTACCCTGGGCCGCCATTGCGCCATCCTGGTCGAACTGCTGGCGGCCATCGCTGAAAATACGGACGGCTGCGTCCATCAGGGCGTTGCCCGGCCCGGTATCCAGGGCCAGCGGAGCTTTAGCGCCCCCGGCAGGCAGAAAAGTTACATTACCAATGCCGCCGATATTTTGCAAAGCCCGGTTGCGGGTAGGATGAGAAAAGAAAAGGACATCGAAATAGGGAGCCAGGGGAGCGCCCTGACCGCCCAGAGCTACATCAGCGGTCCTGAAATCGTAGGCCACCGTCACGCCGGTCCGGGCCGCGATAACCGCGCCCTCGGCCATCTGGAGCGTCGAGAGGCGGTGTCCGGCAGCCACCTGATGATAGATAGTCTGCCCGTGTGACGAAACCAGGTCCACCTGGGCCGGGTCGAAACCGGCCTCGGACAGCCCTTGCAGAGTCGCTTGAGCAAACACTTCGCCCAGGGCGAAATTCAGTTCGCAAATCTCGGCGGGGCCGCTCTTTTCCTGGAAAGCCTCGAAGACCTGCGCCCGGATTTCCGGCGGTAAAGGTTGCTCGCTGTAAGCCAGCACTTCCAGGCCGATTTCGCCCGGCTGGTTCAGGTCTTCTTCAAAGCGGCACAGGGCCACATCTACACCATCTACGGAAGTGCCGCTCATCAAACCGACTACCGTTGCATTGAGCAGCGAAGAATGAGATTTATCCACAGAATACACTCTTATTTCAGCTAACTGGCTGGTTAATTATTAGCCACTTTTTAACCTTTAATAGCCCCGGCCCGTACACCTTCCAAAAAGTACTTCTGGAAGCACAGGAAGAAGATTATCATCGGCAAGGCCGCCAGCGCCGACCCTGCGAATATCAACCCGTAATCGGTCGAAAACTCCGTTTGCAGACTGGCTACCCCCACCGGCAAGGTGAATGACGGACTCTTGATGAGGACCATCGAAGGCCACAAAAAGTCATTCCAGAACCGCACAAACGTGAATATCGCCAATGCCGCCAACGCCGGTTTCGACAGTGGCAAGATTATGCGCCAGAATATCCCTGGTTCGCTGCACCCGTCTATCCGTCCGGCTTCCTCCAACTCGGTCGGCAAGGTCTGAATAAACTGCCGCATCAGGAAGATGCCAAAGACATTGGCCCAACCCGGTAGTATCACTGCCCACAGGCTGTCCCTCAAATTGAAGTTCTGTACTATGATATAGAGCGGCACTAAAGTCACCTGGGGCGGTATCATCAGAGTGCTGAGGATGACCCAGAACAGGATATTGCGACCTGGAAACTTCTTCTTAGCAAAGGCATACCCCGACAACGTATCAAAGAACAGGTGGAATATCGTGATGCCCAGCGTAATAATAATGCTGTTGGCGAACCAATTCCAGTAATCTTTGGCCTGGCGGAATAATCGCTCGAAATTCTCCAGGTTGGCCTGGGGTAACAGTTCGGGCGGAGTTTTGATGGTTTCCTGGGTCGGTGTAAAGGCGGTTACAAACATCCAATACATCGGGAAAAGTGAAATAATTGTGGTTAGAATCAGGGTCAGCCACAGCAAAGCTCGCCGGAAGGTAATTTTTCGAGGAGCCTGACGGCCCATATCACGCGCTAAACTTAAGGCCATAATTAATACTCCACATCTGTCCGAAAGAAACGGAACTGCACTACCGCGATAGTTACCACAATCACGAACAAGACTATGGCCTGGGCCGAACCCACTCCGAAGCGGGATTGCGAGAAAACGGTTTGATAAACCTGGGTGACAATAGTCTGGGTGCTATTGCCCACCCCGCTGGGAACCATAATGTAGACTTTTTCAAATACTTCAAAACTGGCAATCGTATACAGCACCACCACATAAAGGGTGGTGGATTTAATCAAGGGTAAAGTGATGCCCCACCATTTCCTGAAGGGACTGGCTCCTTCCAGGTCGGCGGCCTCATAATACTCTTTAGGAACACTAGCCATAGCGGCGTTAAACAAGACCACCCCGGCAGCCGGAATTGTAAAGACCGTCGAGAGAATGATGCTTTGCAGCGCGATATCAGGGTCGGAGAGCCAGCGGACCGGCGCGACCCCGATTAAACTCAGCAGGAAATTCAAGAAACCCCACTGGGTATTGAACATCCAGCGCCATGTCACCGCAATGATGACGGCGCTGGTGACGGCAGGCAGATAGTAAGCCGCTCGAAAGAAAGTCTGAAAGTGGTTGCTCAAAGGCTGAATCAAACTAGCCAGAAACAGCCCGATGAAAATGTTGGCCGTGACGGTGATGAGGGCGTAAAAGGCGGTGTTTTTCAGCGCTTCAACGAACACGCCGTTCTGGGTGGTAAAAGCATCGGTGTAGTTCTGAAAGCCCACCCAACCGCCGCCACCCCTGGGTCGGAAATCCTGGAAGCTTATGAGGAAAGCCCAGATTACCGGTATGAGGGTAAAGGCGGCGAAAACCAGAACGCTTGGCAAGACGAAAACATAGCTCCAGCCATATTTTTGCATAAACTTCTGGAACGGATTGGTTCCTGCACCAACCGGACTACTTACTTTCGTGAGGTTTATATCTGCCATCGAATTCCCCTTAAACTACTTCTGAGCTAGAAGCTTATTAATCTCATCGGTCGGTTGGGAAAGAGCCTGTTCAGGAGTCATCTTTCCAAATACGGCGTTCTGAAGATTAGGGTGAATCAGAGTACGAATCTGAGTCCAGGCAGGTAAGCTAGGGGTAATCCAGGCGGTCGGCGCAATCGGTGCGAACTTGTTGTAAGGAGAGACTACCGTAACCGACTTGCGTGCGCCGGGGGCCAGGTAATAACCCGGTACATCTTTTTCCACCTGCGGACTGGTCAAGTAACGGGCCAGGTCCATAGCGGCCTTTTGCTTGGCGGTATCTTTGTTCGGTGTTACCGCGATCAAGCCTACCCCACCAGCCGAAACCGGCTTGCCGCTCTTGCCGATTGGTATCGGCCAGATGTCCAGGTTGACCCCGGCTTGCACCAACGTCCCGGAGTCACCACTGGGGCGGCTCCACATAGCCTGCAACTTGCCCTTGAAAGCCGTCAGAATATCGTCAAGCTTCTGAGTACCGAAGTCTGGTGGTGTCACCTTGTGGACCTGCGCCAGGTCTACCACCTTCTTCAACCCGCTGTAAGCCTCGGGGGTATTCCAGGTATACTTGGTGTTATCCGAACTTAATGGCAAAGCGCCATCCGACATTATGATAGGCCAGAGGTCTACCAAACCAGGATCAATCAGGGCGCTGTAACCGTAAACCTTGTCATTACCACGGCTAAAGGTAAGCTGTTTGGCAATCGCTACAAACTGGTCGTAGGTCCAGTCTTTGGGCGGCAAGGCCACATTCTTTTCTTTAAATATGTCCAGGTTCAGGTACATCGCCACCGGCGGAACCCACAACGGCCAGGCATAGAGTTTGCCATTAACCGTTACCAGGTTAAACAGGTTTGAAAGAATATCAGTCTTATCCTCAGCGGTGATGTAATCATCAATCGATGCAATTGCGCCGTCTCTGATCATCGTCGGGAGGCTGTCGTTCGGGATACGGAAGATATCCACGCCGTTGCCCGATTGGACCGCGTTAACGATTTTGGCAAACCCGGCGTTATCGGCGGTGTAGCCGGTAATAGTGATTTTAACGTTCGGGTTTGCCTTCATAAAGGCCGCTACAGCCGAGTCGGATGACTTGCTGAAAGCGTTGCCCCCACCGGAGGCATAACCCAGCGCCCAGTAGTCCAGGCTACCTTTGTAACCACTTTTGGAAGTGATAAAGTCGGCGGTGCTAGCCGCAGCGGTGGTTGTGCTGGCAGCGGTTGTACCGGCGGCAGTCGTTCCCGCAGCAGTAGTACCAGCAACCGTGGTTGCAGCGGCTGTCGTACTCGTTGCAGCCGACGTAGCCGCAGCCGTCGTGGCACTGGCGGCAGTTGTTGCGGCT
>JAYSYV010000012.1:0-2639 GCA_043727245.1 Chloroflexota bacterium
ACACTTAAGACCAGCTTTAACTCGCTGGAAAACAATGTGATTGACGCTCTGGCACTCTATAGGGAGGCAAGGGAAAACGAATGGCGCGAGCTAGTTTTAAGCCGCCAGATACCGCAATCACTTGGTTATCCAGTTTTAGGTCTAAGACAAAATGAGGCTATAGAGCAGGCCATCAGGTCTTATACGGTGGTTGCAACTGATGGTTCAGTTATCCCGCCGGACCGCCATGCTGGAACTTCGCTATACCATGTTATTAACACCGGCCAAGTTATGCTCCGCTACGGCCCTGGTAGTGATGCTGAAATTGACAGTAATACCCGGTTCTTCGTAGGTGATATTACAGACGAGGAGCAAGAAACCCTTACCCCGCAAGTAATCGACCTGAAACGCGACTTTTACGAGATTGCCGCCAGTTTTGATTTGGCGGTTAAATATAAGGCTGATTTGGTCCTGATGGATGGTCCTCTTACCATGTGGGGCAGCCGCGACCGGAATGACCAGGATAGCGTCTCTTTGCGCCAGGGCTATTATCAAATTCTCGCTAGGTTCAAGGAAAACCAGATACCAATTGTCGGCTATATCAGTAATACCCATAGCCAGGCCGTTACTAACAGCTTAAGGCTGCTCCTCTCAGAGCGGCCCCAGCTCACCCTGTTCGATTTTGAAGATACACCAAGCCCTACAAAGACTAAACTGGCGCGGGGTAAACATAAAGGTAAGCTGGCCGGCATAGCTGGGGTGCAGGATGCTGATCTATTCCGCCAGGTTCTTTCACCCGGCCATTATAGCGAGGTTTTTCAGACCGCTTTTAGTGAGCCAAAAGAATTGACCTCCTATATCGAACAGGTTTGCTTTCTTTACTGGAGGGCTGACAACGAAATAGTAAGGTTAGAATTTCCCCTATGGGTAGTTGGAAATGGTTTATTACCGGCGGCTATGAGCTTGGTGCAGGATCAGAACAGCCGCGGCCAGGGCTATCCGGTAGCATTAATGGAGGCTCACGAGAGTGCCGTTCTTCGCCCTGGAGATCGAGAATTACTTCGCGTTCTGTTGGAAGAGAACGGCCTTCTCCAGCAGGAGTCTGAGAAGGGCAGGAGTAAACGGCTGAGAGGGATTTAATCTTTTATAATAAAATTACAGGATAAAAATGGCTACTTGTTATCGGTGTCGAAAAGAAGTTGGATTATTTGGGGCTTTTAATAAGCAAACCGATCGCTGTGGTAAATGCGACAATGAGATTAACCAGGCGCTTGGCAGCTTCAGGTTGACTTTTATCAATTATTGCAGTGATGGGCTTTTGACAGATGCTGAATGGAACTCTCTCGTAATGATTATGGAACGGGAAAGAATTTCAAAACAGGAAGCAATGGCATTTGTAAGAGGCGATGCTGTTAATTTCGTGGAGCGGTCTTTATTATTTGCTTCTGCTGATGGGTTTGTGACAGATGATGAAGAAAAAGCTATACACTATCTTATTAACGGGTTGGAAATACCTCACAATTTGAGCCAACCAATAATAAATAGATTAGCGTATATCAAACAATTAGGTAATATACGAAAAGGTAATCTACCTATTATCCAACCAAGTGTCAGGTTAGAACTGGATGAACTGTGTTATTTAGAAATACCTGCCACTTTCAATAAAGTTAACGTAAAAGCAATAGTCCCAGTTTACGGCAGGCTGATAGCCACTAATCGAAAAATCCTGTTTCTTTCTCAAACAGGCGGTACCGAAATACTCCTTAAGAATATAATGAGGATAACTGCTCAACAGAATGGTATCTATTTGGAGTTATCGGTTAAAACTGGAAATGGTTTTTATAGTGTTCAGGATCCACCTTACACGGAAGCTGTGCTTGAAACTATCGTTCGCATCTCTAAACGAGAAGTTTTGGATTACAAAGCTGAAAAGGATACTAGAATTATCTCACGCCATATAGTTGCGGCTGTTCATAAGAAGTGTCAGGGACAATGTGTGGAGTGCGGCTCAAAAACTTATTTGGAATTGGATCATATTATCCCTCTCAGCAGAGGTGGCGCAACAAGTGAAGCGAACCTCCAGCTTCTTTGCCGGGGTTGTAATCAAAGAAAAGGAAATAGAATTTAAATATAAGAAATCTAATTAAATCCTTCTACTCACCAAAACCAAGATCAGTTAAAACCGGCTGACTTGTGGGCGGTTCATCTGGTCAAGGGTTTGTTTTTCGTAATAGGAACGTTTAAGCTCAGGCCAGCTTTTTACAAAATCCTCATCGCTGCCCGGATACCGCGCCCGCATGGACTCCCTCAAGCGTCCTTCATTCTCGGCCAGGGTTTTAGCCTCGCGAGCGGCGTATTCAGCTTCTTTAGCCTGTTTAGCCGTTTCCAACCCGGCCAGATATTTCTCCCTGGCATGGGTATTAGCGGCAACCCGAAAAACTTTTTCCTTTTCTGTTGCATCAATCCGGGCTGCCTCCTTTTCCTCATGGGTGTATTGCGAGCTTTTGTAAGGACGGTTAACCTGCTCCAGGCGGGCCTGGGCCTGTTCGTAGGCGGTTCTGGCGGAGCGGACTGATACAGGTTCCTCTTGCTGGCTCTGGGCTTTGGCGGCGTCCATTGCCAGTTGCAGGCGCTCCTGGTAGGTCGGCTCAGGCTTAATA
>JAYSYV010000013.1:0-8113 GCA_043727245.1 Chloroflexota bacterium
CAAACCCTTGCTTTTGCTATCTGTCTTTGATCTCATTGAGGAAGGTTTTATTTCCTCTAACCTGATCGAGCTTTCTCCTGACCTGGCAGAGCTTTTTACCATCTACTGCTCAAAGGTACTAGCGCCGGGTCTGAAAGGCAACCTTGCTATGCCTTATTACCACCTTAAAGGCGAGGGTTTCTGGCATCTTCTCCCAAAGCCAGGGATGGAAGAAGCCGTTAAACAGGCTGGTGGAAATAGTGGGGCAGGAAGACTTCAAAACATCTTAATTGGGGCTAATTTCGACGAAGAGTTATACAACTTTATTTGCCTCAAAGAAACCAGGGAAACTTTACGAAAAGTTTTAATAGAAACCTATTTTTCTCCTACAGTTCAACCTCAGCTTGAGCAGTTAAGCCATATAAACAAAGCGGCCTTTGATTATAGTCTAGATTTACTGAACAAACCCACTCAGCCTCATAAGATAAAAGAAAGCTCTGAACCGGCCTCCGATTACATCAAACAGGTCCGGGATCAGGGGTTTCGCCGGGCAATAGTTAAAGCCTATGACCATCGTTGTGCCATTTGCGGTATTCGAGTTATAACAGCCGATGGTCATACGGCCGTCGCCGCCGCTCACATTATTCCCTGGAATATCAGCCACCTTGATGACCCGACTAACGGCATGGCTTTATGCCATCTCTGTCACTGGAGTTTCGATGAAGGCATTACCGCTGTAACCGGAACATATACGGTGATGGCTTCTCCTCAGCTAAAGCAGGGCAATAATGCTCCAGGCTTCATTCTTACCCTGGAAGGTCGTCCCATAATAAAAGTGGAGTCGCAAAATCTCTGGCCCGATCTTGAAGCTCTTAAATGGCACTGGACAAACACATTTCGGCGGATATAAGTAACTTACTGATACATCTTTATCAGGTAAACTTTAAAAACTCTATCGTTTGAAATAGCTAGTTTCTAAAAATGTGTTGCCTGTGGTAAATCAAATAATTGACAGAAGGTTCTTTAGCCCCTGACGGTAAAAGTATTGTGGGTTTCAAACTACTGCCGAAATATAGATCTACGGTTTGGTCTTTTTCAATACTTTCAAGCAAGTCTTTTGATTTGTGAATTTTAAGGCCACCATTCACATATAAAAATCCCCTATCAAAAGCAGCGTCGTGAGTAGGACATGCCGCCAGACCATTCCTAATATCGATACGTTCTTTTGGTTCTGATGCAGCCCAGGGTTTTATATGAGAGGCTCTCAGAAGGCCGTTTCGAGTTGGTAAAGATTTAGGTGAGAACCCACAGAAGACACAACCGTAACCACAATTTTCAAGAACTCCACGCGCAAACCGGTGTTGTAGTAATCGTACCTTTTGCTCTACTAGTTTTTCAGTAAGAATGTCACCAAGATGATAATTTGCCTCTATTTCGGCCATTTCCGAATTTGCATCTTTCAATAGAACTCCCAAATTGGTTGGCAGCTCTTCCTGACCGAGCAGCACATCATCTGCACTCAGTAACTCAAGTATTCTTAAATAATCAGGTAAAACTTGTACTTCAACGCCAATATTTCGAGCGTTCTCAAGAATTCGAGAATAAAGCGAATAGAATCTGTCGGGTTCTTTAGAAAGAGTAGCGAAAAGGAATGTTTCTAAAAGGGACCCATTTTTTCTAGAACCATCTAAATTTAACATCTTACTTGTAATAGAAGCCGGACTTCTGCGGAAGAAAGTTGCAAGTACCTTTACTGGAGTAGGAGCAAGGTGGATATTACCACCGCCAAAATGATGCGGATCTAAAACGTGAAATAAGTCTGCACAAAGCAGCGTTTCAATTTCAAGAAATGCTTCCTGGCGCTTTCCAGGTTCGGGGAAATTTCGATTCAGGAGGCTAATGAGTTGTGCCTGAATTTCTTTATTTGTTATTTCCAAATAACGGTTAAGGATAGTTACTTCCATTTAGTTTGACCCTATAAATCTTATAAAATGACAGCTTGCGTAAATTTCACCAGGAAATAACTATTAATTCGAATATGTCGGAACTCTACAGCGCTTTTGCAAGATTGGCTTCAAGACGAACCTCAGAGTTGCCAACTTTGACCGGCATATGGTTGGGGATGACAGCCATAGCAATTATAACAGCTATTACCTACCAGGAAAGAATTCATACACTTAAGCAATTGACAACCCTTCATTTAGGTGTTATATTGTCACTGTAATATAAACAGTTAAATAAATATGATTTCTATAAAGTTTTCAGGAAGCAGCAGAAATTTAGATGAGCTTACCTGGCCCAATACCTAAAATAAGTTTTGAAGAGTTATGCCGAGAAGCGCGGGTTCCTGAGCGAACTGTCCGCTACTACGTTCATGAAGGATTGCTTCCTCCTTCGGAAGGTTCAGGACGGGCCGCGAATTACAATCAGGATCACGTGCTGCGGCTGGTGGCAATCCGTTATCTCAACAAAGCCTTAGGACAGTCTCTGGCTCAAATCAAAGAAGCGTTCAAAACCGTCACCCGCCAGCAACTCGAAACCTATTACCAGGAAGCCCAAACTCGTTTTTTCGATTATGAGCGAGATGCTTCAAAAGTTATAGCCGATCTTTCAGTCGACTCGGTTGGCTCAAGCGCCTTGGACTACCTGGAAAAAGTTCGGGCAGCGCAGGGAAATCGGCCAAGAGGAAAATCTCTCAATCCGTCTCCGCAACCGGACTTGCCCAGGCCATCACAAAACCATGACGAAGCCCAGGCGGACCGGTCTTCGGCGCATAAATATGATAGTCCGGCGCAAATTCCCCAAAGGCAGGCTGCCTATCTTTATCCAGAAGTGCCTGGTGAAACCTGGCAGCGCGTGGTTCTTGCCCCTGAAGTGGAACTCCACTTCAAAAACCTCTCACCAAACGATGAGCGGTTCGAAAAAATAACCAGCCTGTTAGAGCAGGCCAAAAAGATCTTCGCTTTCTGATTCTTTAACTTAATTTGTACAATTGAATTAATAAGCCCGCGCACAGGGTAGGTTTTGGCTACTCTGAAACCGGCGGTGTTTAAAAGGAGCGTTAGTTTAGCTATGAGTATAAAAATTACGGCATTGGCGGCTTCCCCACTTCTTCGAAGTGTTGGTTCCACGCGTTATATAGTCTTTAAAATAAATGGGGAAGAAGAGGGCGGGAATGCGCCCCGTGTTCCGTTAAACTTGAGCCTGGTCCTGGACCGGAGCGGCTCGATGGCCGGGGAAAGCAAGTTGGAACTGGTCAAGCAAGCGGCGGCCTTCGTAATTGACCGGCTGCTTGAGCAGGACCGAGTAAGCCTGGTAGCCTTTGATGATGAAATAAACGTAGCCGGTCCTTCATGCTCGGCTAACCCGGCTAACCGTGAGATGCTTAAAGCCGAATTACACAAGTTAAGGCCGGGCGGCAGTACAAACTTGAGCGATGGATGGTTCCGGGGTATCGAAGAAGTAGCCAGGTATCAGGCTGAAAGAACATACATCAACCAGGTCTGGCTGTTTACCGACGGTCAGGCTAACCGAGGCATTACCGACCCTGAAGAGTTAGCCACTCATGCCGGTCAATTCCGCAAACGCGGTATTATTACAACTACCTTTGGTTTTGGGAGTGACACCGATGAAAATTTACTGGAAGTGATGGGGGAAAAGGGCGGTGCTCGTTTCCAGCACATCAGGGAGGTAGGGAAAATCTCCCAGACTTTCGCGGGAGAATTGCAAGAGCGCTTGAGGACTATTGGGCGAGATTTGGCCTTGCAAATAAACCTGCCTGGCGGAATTGAGCTGGAGAACCTGAACGATTTCGAGATGAGCAAAGGGAAAGGCCAAGTCATTATCCGACTGGGTGACATTTTTGCGGGAGAGGAAAAGCAGGTAGTTATTAAACTCCGGGTTCCGGTTGGGGCCATCGGCCAGGTTCTGCGGCCTGAAGTAATCTTGATGTATACCGATCCCATGACAGGTTCTGGCCGGGCTGTCCTGCCTGAGCAAAAAGTATCCCTGACATATGCGCCAAATAGCGAGGTAATCAGCCAAAGGTTTGACATGGAAAGCGCCCGGATCGTGGGGCGTTTAATGGTAGAGCGAGCCCGCAAAGAAATCCTGGAAGCCAACCGGCGGCAGGAGTTCAAGCTGGTGCCGGTAGTGCTTGAAAAGCTGCGCAGCCGTCTGGACCGGGCTCATTTGCTGCACATTCCCCGAATTGCGGTACTCTTGAAAGAGCTTGAGAAACAGGCCCAGCAGGCCGAGCGCGAAGTGCTGGACGTAACGGTCCGCAAGTCAATGCATTACCAGGCTTACACGGCCCAGAAAAGCCGCAAGGACTATAACATTGAGCCGCCCATCACCGACTAATATTGGCCCAGATGGGCTTACCAATACACTCTTAAATTTGTAGTACAGTTAGATTAACCGGGAGATAATTTTATGCTTGTTGAGTTAGCTATTGCGGATGCTTATGGCAATCTTTTTGAGATGAAGCAGCCGGATTTTGTGGTCGAAAATAATCACCTTACCGGCTATCTGTCTGGAACAGGGTACTATACCGATGATACCCAGATGAGCCTGGCCGTAACCGAAGCGATACTATCCGGTGAACCCTGGGGAGAATCGCTTCTGGCTGGAAAATTTGTTGAAGCGTACCAGCGCGACCCGCGTGGAGGATATGCCTACAAATTTGGTAATTTCTTGAATGAGGTGGTAGATGGGCCGGACTTCCTGGCGCGTATTCATAATAATAGCATTCGCAACGGTGGGGCCATGCGGGCGGGTCCAATTGGTATTTTCCCGACGGTTGTTGAAGTTATCGAGAAGTCGGATCTCCAGGCCCAAATAACCCATAACACTGTTGAGGGACGCAGCGCGGCTATTGCAGCGGCCCTCATGACGCATTATTTTCTTTATGAGCATGGTCCAAAAGCTAATCTAGGTCACTTCCTCAACGAGCATGTTTCAGTTAAGGTAAGCGGGGTGGATTGGACAGTGACCTGGCAGGGTAGAGTAGGGTTAACAGGGCCGGAGGCGGTCCAGGCAGCGGTTACGGCAATCGTTCGGAATGACAGCCGGAGCAGCCTGCTACAGGATTGTATCGCCTTTAGCGGGGATGTTGATACAGTGGCAGCAATAGCGATGGCGGCGGCAGCCCATTCTCCTGAGATAAAGGCGGATTTGCCCCAGCACCTTTATGATAAGCTGGAAGATGGCCATTATGGTCATCAATATATCAAAAATCTGGATAAACAGCTTTTGGAAATGCACCTGAGACTGAGGCAGGGAAATAGCTAAAGACACAATCCGCAAAAAATATTACCCACTATCCTGGAGAGATAATTTAGGAATTAACGACAATTACTGAGAAAAACATCGAAAATAGACTTTTCTGCGGGAATAAGATATTAAGCACGATTTTAAAGTCTGGGACTTTGCAGAACGTAAAAAATCCACAACCCTGATAGAACAGTGAGAAGAAAATGATTATTCTTTCCAGGTTAAAGGTCAGCAATTATAAATCGTTAAGAGATATTGACTTAGAATTCCCTCGCCGGGCCAGCGTTTTAATTGAAGGTTTGAATGAAGCCGGTAAGTCTACCCTTTTCGAGGCAGTATATTTCGCGCTCTATGGTGAACCCCTTATCACCGAGGACGGGAGCGGTCGGAGCGGCGGTAAGAATGAAAGCGCCGTTAACTACCAGTCTGATAAAGCCACCGTTGTTCTGGAACTGGAAATTTCAGAGACTATCCTGAAAATTTCCCGGACTCTGCACAAGGGAACGCGGGCCACCGAAGCTACTCTTAAGATAAGCAGGCCGGGACTAGCCCCTGAAACGGTTTCTACCCAGACAGCGGTTAACCGCCGGGTGATCGAGGAATTAGGTGGGCTAGACAAGGAAGCTCTTCTAAATTCTTGCTTTGTCGAGCAAAAAAAGCTGGACCGCCTGGAACAACTGGGCACGGGTGACCGGAGAGCAACCCTGGAGCGGTTGCTAAACCTGGATAAATTACAGTTTTTACAGGAACAGTTCAAGGTAACCCGGCAGTCTGAGGAAGAAGTTCGACAGGCCGAGCAACGAGTGACCCTGGCTGAACTACAGGCTGACTTACCGAAACTAAACCGAAATCTGAATGAAACTCGCCTGAAACTAACTGCAATAAATTTACTTGTCGCTTTTGAGGGAATTGCCGACCAGGAAGCTCTATTGAATGATTTCGAGGAAGAGCGAGTAACCCTCGAAAAACAAATTCAAGTCTTTGAAGACCGCTTGCAACGTGCCCAGGTCGTCCGCCAGGTCAGGGAAGTAATGCTAAACCTATCTCATAAAAATGGTGAAGTTGACCGTCTTGAAAATGAGGCGGCCAATCTGAGTGAGAACCTGGCTGACTTGGAACGGCGGGAAAACATTGAAAAGCCTGGTTTAGAAAACAGGCTGGCCGCCCTGGTTGCCCTTCAAAAATCTATGGATGAACTGGTCAGCTATCGGGCTACTAAGGCGGAGTTGAACCGGGACATTACAAATTTTCAAAATGAGCTACGCGATATAGCCGCTCATGAAGGTCAGCTCAAGGTTTTAGATGGGGAAATCTACCGGGCAGAGGTTGAATTAAATGAACTGATAGCCCAGGTAACCAGGGATGAAAAAGAGGCCCAGACGGGATTAAGCGAACTCGAACCCAAAATTAAGGGGATAGAAAACCTGTTTGGCTTCTTAACAGACCGTGAAAATCTCCAAAAAGATTTGAAGAACTCATTAGAAAAAGAACAACAGTCTCAGGAGCAATTCACAATTTTTGCCAGGCTGCAAGAAGGGCTTGCAGAGTCTGAAAGAGAGTTTGGGGTTCGCCAGACCAGCGCCGATGAGGCAGAATTAAATTATCAAAAGGCCAGTCGTGCCCATAATATTGCTGTTGAAATTCAGGCCCTTGAAAAATGGCTGCAAGGTTATGGGGAAATGACTGGCCAAAGTAGCGATCAGTCTGAGTTAGCAAACGCTAACCAGAATGTGATCGAAGCCGCTGCAAAGGCAGCAGAACAGCAAAAAGCCCTTGCTGCCGTTAAGGCCAGAACGACAATAACAGGTGGCCTATCCGGTGGTGCATTGCTCCTGGGGGTCGGTTCTATATTCCTGGGGATTATACCTGGGGCGGTTTTTCTTGTAATTGCCTTGCTGCTGGCCGGTTTTACAGCAAAACAAGCTTCAGAAATGATGCAGGTGCGTCAACAACTTGATGCAACTCAAAAGTCTTTGGAAGAGGCCAGGCAATTTGAAATGCAGGTCAGGGCCACAAGCGCCGCCAAAGTTACCATGGGCGGGAGCCAGTTTAAGGTGAACGAGGCCCAGGCTGCTTTGAGGGAAATGGGCGCTACGGACCCGGAAAATCAACAAAAAGCGATCTACCGTTTAAACCTTTTGCGGCACGAATTGCCCGGTCAAAACGATACAAGAATCCTTCGCCAGGCTATTGAAACCGCCCGGACTGAAAGAGACAAAGTCAGCCAGATTTTGACGGTTGCTCGCGTTACATCTGAAGCCAAAAGAGAGCAACTGCAATCTCACCCGGCTTCCAGCCAACCTGAACTGAATCCTGAAACTCTAGTTTCCAAAGTTCAGAATGTCCACCTGAATGAATTGAACCGGCGTATTCAAGATAGTAGTAATGAGATTGGCTTGATACCGGAACGGGATGCTCTCCAGGCTGAATGGGAAAAGCTGACAAAACAAATTTCGCTGTATCGTAACCACTTGGCGGGTATTCCCGGTCGCCAGCAAGCCATTAACCTTCACCGCCAGAATTTATCGGCAAGGCAGCAAAATAGGTCGGATTTAGCTGAATGGTTGAACCAGCATGACCGGCCGGGCCTGGAAGACCAGTTGGTAGAGAGCGGACAAAAAATTGGGGATATTGATCAGTTGATTGAAGCACAGGAAATACGAGTGAAACAGGCGGCAGCAAGCCTGGAAATTAACCCGGTTGCTTATGCTGTGCAGCAGTCAATTGGAATGGTGGATTCTCAGTTAACTCAAATCCGCCGGGAGCTGGAGAACCGACCGGCCATAATAAACCGTCGGGGAAGTTTCCTCGTTGATGCCCAGGGTCAACGTGCTGCAATCAGCCAGACCTGGCAAGGTTT
>JAYSYV010000014.1:0-2638 GCA_043727245.1 Chloroflexota bacterium
TTTGAAGGTAAACGGCTCTTTTTAATCTAAGTGATGGAGCTGGCGGGAGTCGAACCCGCGTCCAAAAAGTTCTTCTCTATAACCTCATGCACAAGCTTATCTTACTTTAATGTCGATTTACAGGCGGTGTAAGCGAACACCTGTAAGCCCAAGTGAGTGTCTTAAACCAGGTTACCCACCTCTTGCCTGGTTGCAGCTCCGTTTTTGTGTTTTCGTTCCTATTCCCCACGGAACATACGGGTTTTTCGGAACGGCTGGTTAACTAACTAGTAATTAAGCAGCGAGAGCGAAAGAGCTCTCGAATTTGGTTGTTTTGCCGTTTAATGGCTTGCTTCGAGATTTACGAGGACAAAGCGCCTCGGCTTGCAGCTATAGACCTTCCCTCCCTGTCGAAACCAAGCAGCCCCGATTGAGTTCAAAGATCATTTTATCTCGTTTATTATACGCTATTTGTCAACCCTTTGTTTCAATTTTAGGGACTATTTTTAATAGAGTGGCCCAACCCTTTAAAATAAGGAAGGTCTACCCCGGTACAAGGTAGACCTTCTGAATAAGGTTGGTTAGTGTAGACAGGTTACTGTCTTCAAGAAGAAAGAACTAAAGGACTATAGAACAGCGATTTGTGAATGTTATAAGGTTTTTCCTTCTGAGGTTATTATAGCTTTGCAACATTTCAACACTACGAAGCCAGTATTACGTGCTTGTGAAATTTATCAAAAATCTAATCTTTATGGCAAGATTTGCTTACAATGACCTGGCAATACTTTTTTGTACTTTTAGCAGGTTAAACTTCTTACAAAAAGAACGTGGAGCGTCGGAAAACTGGATAATGTTTTCGACGCTCCACGTTCAGATTACTGGCTAAAGTTTCGGGCTTACTGTTTCTCAGCCGCCGTTTCGGAGGCTAAATCGCACGAAACAGCCGGGATTTCCCCTGGGTTGATTATTTGCGGGTTTGGAACCGGACGGTTAGCGGCAGGAATTTCAGCCGGAAGGGTCCGTTCGACTGCTACCCCAATCATCCCCGCCGGGACATCTTCCGGCACTAAAATTTCAGGCAAAACCTGATCCATGTTTTCCACCCAGATCCATTCGATTTCACGCTGGACGTTGAGCGGCAAATCGCGCAGGTCGCGTTTGTTTTCCATTGGCGCGATAATCCGCTTGATACCGGCTCGGTGCGCCGCCATAGACTTCTCTTTGAGGCCGCCAATCGCCAGCACCCGGCCTCGCAGGGTAATTTCGCCGGTCATGGCCGTATCGTGGCGCACCCGGCGACCGCTAATCGCCGAAATCAAAGCGGTTGCCATGGTTATACCGGCGCTCGGCCCATCCTTGGGAACAGCTCCTTCCGGCAGGTGAATGTGCAAATCGAGTTTATCCAGGGTTTCTGTAGAAACGCCCAGCTCTTTGGAACGGCTGCGGGCATAACTCAGGGCCGCTTTAGCCGATTCCTGCATTACCTCGCCCAACCGCCCAGTGACGGTCAGGCTGCCCCGGCCCGGCATGGCGGCTACTTCGACCGGCAGGATTTCTCCGCCGTATTCGGTATAAGCCAGACCCATTGCCACACCGATAAGAGCTTTCGATTCCTGCGATTCATCTAAATAGCGCGGCACTCCCAGAAATTGTTCCAGGTGTGCTGACGAAAGGCGCAACTTTTTGGTTTTGCCTTCGACCATCTGCCGGGCCGCCTTACGGCAAACCGTGGCGATTTTGCGTTCCAGGCTGCGGACTCCGGCCTCGCGAGTGTAATGCCGGATTATCTCACGCAACACTTTGTCGGTAGAGCTGAGAAAATTGGCAGAAAGAGCATGGGCTTCAAGCTGTTTGGGCAGGAGGTAACGCCGGGCGATTTGCAGTTTCTCGTCCTCGGTATACCCGCCAATGTCAATCACTTCCATGCGGTCCAGCAAGGGCCGGGGAATATTGTGGAGATTATTAGCCGTGGTAATAAAGAAAACCTCCGACAGATCAAAAGCCATGTCCAGGTAATGGTCGGTAAAGCTGCTATTCTGTTCAGGGTCCAGCACTTCCAGCATGGCTGCCGAGGGATCGCCTTTGAAATCGCTGCTCATCTTGTCAATTTCGTCCAGCAGAATGACCGGGTTTTTGGTCCCGGCCTGCTTTAGCGCACCTATAATCCGGCCAGGTAGAGCGCCTACATAAGTGCGGCGGTGGCCCCGGATTTCGGATTCGTCGCGCACGCCGCCCAGGCTGATACGCACGAACTTGCGGCCCATCGAACGAGCGATGGACTGGCCCAGGCTGGTTTTACCCACGCCCGGAGGGCCACTGAAGCACAAAATGGGGCTGCGGACTTTCTTCTCAGCCCTGACGATAAGTTGGCGCACCGCTAAAAATTCCAGAATACGGTCCTTAACTTTGTTCAGGCCGTAGTGGTCGGCATTCAACACAGCAGCGGCATTAGCAATATCCAGGTTGTCAGCGGTCGCCTCTTTCCAGGGCAAGGCCAGCACCCATTCCAGGTAAGTCCGTACCACGTTGCTTTCCGGCGAAGCACTGCTCATTCGCTCCAGGCGGGTCAATTCTTTGAGCATCTTCTCTTTGATGTCGTCCGGCAGACCCTTTTCTTCAATCTTCTTGCGGAAGTCAGCCGACTCGTTGCCAAGCTCGC
>JAYSYV010000015.1:0-8111 GCA_043727245.1 Chloroflexota bacterium
AAATAGTTTTTAGCAAAATGGCTCATAGAATCGAAGTTCCCAAAATGATGTATGCACAGATTTAGTTTACAAATTTCTTTAGCTATCTTATCACAGGTAAATCTTTTAAATAAATTATTTGCAAAAGAGGATTTTTGGCCTGTAAAGTAACCCCCCTGGTAATACTTCAAAAAATCACAAGGGGTTTTTGTTAACTGGAATCTATTTCTTCAGGCTGATTTTTATCATTCCAATTTACTGACTACTGGCTATTGACCAGTGGTAGGTGTTGAAGCTGACTCAATTATCAGTCGGTCAAACTGTCAACGTTCAGGTTGTGGATTAGCCGATACTGCAAAATACCACAGGATTAATAACGAAGAAACCTCGCAAAGCTTGCCATCTTCCTCAATCAGCACATTAAACTCCCGGTTTTCTCGGAGGGACTGGCACGTATATTGCCTGTAAATAGGAAAGAGGTAAAACGATTTTTGACTTCTTTCATAAAAGCGGTGAGAGGATTAAGTCTACTTAAAAGACAAGTAGAAAACAGTCCTGGTAAGGTTGTCGCCAAGCTGGTAGGTCCGGCAGCGGCAGTCGAGAAAGGAGAGCTTCGACAAATGTCCCAAGCATATAACAATACCGGCCATACAGTTGTAGGAGTGTTTGAAAACCCAACGGACGCTGAAGAGGCGATTAATGGCTTAAAAGTAGCTGGATTTACGCCTGATTCTATATCGGTAGTGGCAAAAGACCGCACAGTACAGCGTGATTTGACCGAAGCCAGCGGAAACGAAGCCGGTCAAGGAGCCTTGATGGGTTCGCTTGGCGGTGGTACTCTGGGTGCGGTCCTGGGTTGGCTACTGGCTGGTGGTACGGCTTTAATTCCAGGCGTTGGTCCGGTTATCGCAGCCGGTGTCTTTGGAGCCACAGTTGGCGGCGCTTTAATTGGCGGCACACTTGGAGGTATTACCGGCGCTCTGGCTGGAGTAGGTATTCCAGAAGATGAAGCAGCCGAGTACGGCGAACATGTCAAGAGCGGTAATTCTCTGGTGACGGCTCAGGCCGCTAACGGCAAGTTGATGGGAGCCGCAATGGATGTTTTCGACCGCAACCATGCTGTCAGCACTCGTTATTATGATTTATCCAAACCCGGACCGGGCCACGCCTATACACGGAGCGACACCACGGGCGATTTCACCCAGGATGATGACGACTCCAACCCGCCTTCCGGCTCGACTGGAGGCGATTCTGGCACTCCTACCGGGCCGACATCCTACCCTTCAACACGCGACCTGGGAGATAACCAACCTCGCCTGGGTACGGTTGTCACCGACGATGGCGAAGTGTTAGGTACTCCGGTGACACCTCCCGGCCAGAACCAACCGTACCGCGAACAGCCCTATCGCGATGTAGGACTTGAAGCGGGACTTGGCAAAGACACCTATCCCAGCCAGGCCGTAGATAAAGATGGTTTTCCGCCCCGCGCAATGTAATTAAGTGCTAAATAGTAAAAGCCCGGCCCCTTCAGAGGGGTCGGGCTTTTAAATATTTTTGATTTTCTTTCTGCTTAATTAAAAGGTAGAATAAAGCGTGACACGTTCAACATTCCACGACGAAAGTTCTACTTTGTTAACTTTGAAACCGCTCCTACAGCGTCCCGAACGTACGGCCCTGGTATTAACCGGAATAGGTTTTGTGCTGCGGTTGCTAGGGTTGGGAGCCAGACCGCTCTGGTTTGACGAAGTAATCAGCGCAGTATATGCCCGCCAGGATTGGCCCGACTTGCTCCGCCTGAACGCCGGAGATAACCATCCACCGGGTTATTACCTGGCCCTGAAGGTCTGGATGCAGCTTTTTGGTCGGGACGACTGGGTGGTCAGGCTGCTATCGGTAGGGCCGGGAGTGGGGGCCATCTGGCTGACCTGGCTGATTGGCCGCCGGATTTTCCCCGGCCAGCCCGGTATTGCCCTGTTAGCGACTGCACTAATGGCTCTCTCACCTTTTCAGGTCTATTTTTCGCAGGAAGCCCGCAACTATTCCACTCTGGAATTTCTGGTGCTGCTGGCGACATTTTTCTGGTTACGCGCCCTGGAAGCTAATCGCTGGACAGACTGGCTGGGAATGGGCCTGGCCGGGGTAGCCGGTCTATTCTGTAACTTCACTACCGCTTTTTACCTGCTGGCCCTGGGCTTGTTTCCTTTTATCTTCTGGAAGGAATACTGGAAACGGGGTATTTTAGCGCGTTTAGTTCTGACCGGAGCGGCCACCGGGTTAGTCAGCGGCGTTTTGCTCTGGCCCAAGCTATCTACTCGGCTGGATACCATTAAAGATAATTTCTGGATTCCCACGCCTGACCCTCTGATTATTAGCCGGACTTTCTACAGCTTTATCTTCGGCGTTATCGAGCCGGGCAGCTTTATTATAGCTTTTGCTCTAACCCTGGTCTTGCTGGTAATAACTGCCTGGCAGGTAGGCCGGAGCCTTTTTACGTTGGAAAGACCTGCCCTGGGGCTGACCGGCTGGCTGTTCCTGGCTCCGCTGGTTCTGCTGGTGATTGTGTCGTGGGCGTTCCAGCCCCTTTACCTGGACAAGGCTTTAATTGCATGCGCCCCGTATTTCTACCTGCTGCTTGGCTGGACAGTATTTCACCGGAGGAAACGTTCTGGTGGATGGGTGCTGGCCGGGGTTCCGCTGGGGCTGGTGGTCCTGTTGGGTTTGTGGATGTTGCCTGGTATATATAGCGGGCAGCTAAACCCGGTCTATATTGCCCGCTACGATGCCCCAGCCGTGAACCAGTATCTAAACCGGCAGGCTATACCGGGCGACCTGGCCGTAAATGTGACCGACATTGGTTGGTTGCCGTTGGTTTACTACAACGCAGGTCTGCCCCCAAACAAACTGCCCCTCAAAGAATATCCATTTCCGAATATTTTCCCGGCACTGCTCCAACAGCTAGGCACGAACTCAATTACCGAGACCGAAATTGCCCGCCGCACTGATCGGACCTGGCTGATTTTCGAGCTGAACGTGCCGCCCGACCAGTTAAGCAGCAACGCGCAACCCTACAACCTGGACCAGGAAATACCCTGGATGCACAGCCCCGATTTCCAGGCAAAAACCCTTCAACAATTCAAAGACCACTACCGACTTAAATCGTCAGTCATTTTGAACCGTATGCTGTTGGTTCTCTTTGAGCCTGCATAATCTAAAGCCGGTAATGTTTCCGGGCGTTGTCGGCCCATAATTTCCGCCGGGCCTCCTGGGACAGGTGAGCGGTTAAGCGGTCCAAAGTCTGGACCCAGCGGCTATAGGCGGCGGCGTTCAGGGCGACCGGCCAATCGCTCCCGAACATCACCCGGTCCTCGCCAAAGACTTCCAAAACGCGCCCTACATAGGGCGCAAGGTCGGCTTCGGTCCAGTTCTGGTGGTCGGCCTCCGTAACCATTCCGCTTACTTTACAGACCACGTTAGGCAGGTTTGCCAGTTCCCCGATTTGCTGCCGCCAGGGTTCAAGCTCGCCACTTTTTATGGCCGGTTTGGCGATATGGTCCAGAATAAAACTGGTTTCAGGACAGCGCCTGACCAACTCAATCGCTCCCGCCAACTGGTAGTGATAGATACAGATGTCAAAGGAGAAGCCCAGTTCCGGCAATAACTGTACTCCTTCGATAAAGCCCGGCTGCAAGCAGAAAAAGGGGTCTTGTTCGGCTTGCAGCAACCGCCGCACTCCCTTAACCAGCGACCCCAGGGCGACCAGCTTTTCCAGGTAATGCCGGGTGTGTGTACCGTGTTCCAGGGGAGCCGCCGCCACAATTCCTTTGAGGCGAGGGTCCAACCGGGCAAGGCTCTCCACCCACTCCGCCTCCAAAAAAGCGTAGTGAGGTTCAATCCCGGCCTCTACGAATATGAAACCCTCTACCCCAACATCCTGGCTGGCCTGGCTAAATTCCGGCAGTATAAAGTTCCGGTCGAGGGTATTATTGCCATCTATCCAACTTAATCTGAATCTGTCGCGGTTCCAGAGATGGACGTGCGTATCTATTACCGGCACATCAAGTATAGCCATTCTTTTCTCCTTTTCTTTCCTGATTGCTATCTTAAAACGTCTTATGCCAGGTTTTCCAACCCGTCCAGGTCATGCATATCCAGCCATTGCAGCATCACGCGCTGCGCCCCAGATTCCTCTATCCGGCCCAATTGTTATAGCAACTTCAATCATGATTCCCCTTTGCTTCAGCCTTTGAACTGGCTGAAAATTAATTTACTTTTAACCTCTAAAGATATAGTTAGAGGGATGTTAGAATCTAAAGTTATAGCTAAATTGTTGTAATACCCGGTTGGAATTATGATACAATAAAAGTGAAGAGTATGGGTAATTTCAAGCTTTGCTGCAATGATGTAGTCTGGCTTTGGGAGTTATCCTGAGTGAACCCGGCAGTAAGTAGTAGCCGGTCGGAACTCCCACATGACTGGTACTCTTCATACTCCTGTGACAATGGGGTTACGGGGGTGGAGCGGAACATGGCAATCTGGAAGAGCTGCCGCAAAGTCGAAGCAAAGGAGCTAACATTACTATGGCACTGACTCTTACCCTGCGAGCTGATCGTGAATTATGGAAATATATTTATATGAATTTCCCGTTCGCCAATAGTTTTCATTTATCTGTCTTTCCTGATTATAACCAGGTTTGGGCCGAACAATTGTATCGTGAGGATCCAATTATGCGTCCCGAACTCTTGACACCACGGCATCAACGTATCATTAAAGCGATTGAGCGGCAGGCTAAAAACATGGGATTTACTTCCAATTCTCCGGCCAATTCAAAGACGACCAAACTGGCAGAAACGGCTAACAGGTAATTTCCTACTGATATTAAAGATTCGGCTGTTGCAAGCCGGGTCTTTTTTTTGTATCTTATATTCAATCCGGTGCAGGGCTTGACATAACATAAAATTACAAGTATAGTTTTTATATATTCTAATCATGAATATTCAGAGACTTCTTATTTTAAAAATTCGTGGGTAGGTTTATGATTTCCGATTCGATGCCGACCGAATATGCCTTGCTGGGATTGCTCCTGGATGGGCCAAAACATGGGTATGAACTGGCCCGGCGTTTTTCTCCCGAAACCGCTCTGGGTGAAATTTGCCACCTTGAAATGAGTATGTTGTACGCCCTGCTCAAAAAACAGGAAAAAGCTGAGCATATCGAGGCCGAGCTTGAAAGCCAGGGGGCCAGGCCACCCAAGCGAATCTTTCATTTAACCGCCCTGGGCCGGGCCGCTTTTATGGAGTGGGTCCGTACCCCGGTGGGCCGCTCCCGCGATATTCGATTGGATTTTTTGGTCAAACTTTATTTCGCCCGCCAGCTTGGAGTAGATGACGTGCTGGCCCTGATTGACCGGCAACTGGAAATCTGCCTGGCCCTGCGCGACCGCTTGCAGCGCGGCATCAGCCTCAATGAAGATATTGACGATGTTATGAGTATCAGCGCGGGTAATTATAGCGGCTTTGATTCCAATGAAGAGGACGATTATAATTCGCGCTCCGGTGCGAAGCGCAGCCATCCCCGCCCCAGCGAACAAGAACGCAACCGCCACCGCACTGTCGAAGAAGATCAATTCGCCCAACTGGTCCAGCAGCTAAGAATGAAGCAGAACGAGGCAACTATTGAATGGCTGGGGGCTAGCCGCCGCCAGTTAGGTAGTTATTAAACTCTAAGCAATGCTGTCAGGTTCGCCCGCAAGAATTTGCCAGTGATAGGGCAGGGTGATGGACATATGCCGGTCGGCGGTGGCCCAGTTGTGCCGCCCATCCGGGATTACCAGCGGTATATTGTTAGTAGCTCCCTTTTCCGCTAGCAGGCTTGCAATATAGCGTCCCCGGTAGAAGTTAGCATCGCTTGGCTCGGCTTCTTCCGGGCCGGTCTGAATCATCCAGAAGACTCTGGCTAAGGCTTCGGGCGGGCTATTCAGGATAAGATTGGCCGGGTTATGCTGGGCCGCGAAAGTAAAGTCGCGGGGCCGACCAAAAGCCGGGTCAAATATTCCGGCCCGGAAAAGGGCATCTTTGGGACTAACATATTCCCCTGTGGGCATGGCGTAAAAGAATGTACCGTCATAAGCTCCGGCGGTCGCGAACAAGGTGGGATACTGGGCTGCAATCTTTATGGCCTGGAAGCCTCCCAGCGAGAAGCCATCCACGCCCCGGTGTGCTTCCCCCAGTGTCCGGTAATTACTATCTATATAGGGCAAAAGTTCCTCGATAAAGTAGCGCTGGAATTGGCCGGTTCCGACCCCTCTGGAACCTATTGCCAGTTCCGGCTGCTTGAAGTCCACCAGTAAGCCGGGGATGCGGTGGTCGTCGCTGCTAATGCCTGGACAGACCAGTATCATAGGACCGACAGCCTCATGACGCAAGGCTTGCAGGTAGACATCCACTATACTGCGGCCCTCGCGAGATTTATCCTCCTGCAAATTAACCCACTCGCGTTCGTGGCCCCGGAAAAGGTAGAGGACCGGGTATCTTTCGGCCTGGTTCTCCGGCTGGCTATATCCGGCGGGCAGGTAAATATAAAAAGACTTTAGTACGCCTAAAATCTTGCTCCAAAAGGTTATTTTGGTTATGCGCGGATCAATCTGAATAAAAAACCGCCTTCAATTTACTCGCCTACTGCCTGTTATCAAAGATTATACATTATTTGCAGCCGAATCATAATTTCCTGGTAAGCGCTATACTTCTATAATATTAGAGGTTCTAGCCAGGAAAATAATACGAACAGGATTTTAACTTGACATTGGGGGCTTGCTAAAAGTATATTTTAGCCATACCGAGTTCGGTCTAATACAATCTAAACAACCGCAACCATCTACTTAGCCTGGACTCTTGCAAGGCAATTACAGTTTAGCAGACGGTTTTTACCGCTTCATCTTTAATCAAGCTTACCCGCGTTATCGTGAATTACTAATAGGGAACATTTAGCTCGTAGAAATAATCAAAGGAGAAGTTTTATGTATAAGGGGAGAGTATCACCCAGGTTCAGCTTTTTAGCGATCCTGGCCCTGATTTCCATGACTTTACTGGCCGCTTGCGGCGACAACACCGCTACTACTATTGCCCCGACTACGGTTGCTCTGGCTATCACGACCGCCTCCAGTAGTGGAACTGCCGCAACCGGGACAACCGCTGCCGCTGGAGCTACAACCGCTGCTGTTAAAAGCAACCTTACCGGGGAAATCAAGGTGGGCGCGATTGCCACCCTGACCGGCAACAATTCGCCCTTTGGAATTGCGATTAAGAACGGATTTGACCTGGCCGTAGAAGACATGAACAATAACAAGTTCCTCGGTGGGGCCACTATCAAGCTCGTGACCCTGGACGATAAGGGCGACAAACAAGAAGGCATTAGCGTAATGACCAAGCTGATTGACCAGGAAAAAGTGGTGAGCGTGCTTGGTCCGACTCTCAGCAGCACTGCCCTGGCCGCTGACCCGATAGCCCAGTCGAAAGGGATTCCGGTTTTGGGAACCAGCAACACGGCCAAAGGTATTACCGAGATGGGCAATTTTGTTTTCCGGAATAGTTTGCCGGAAGCCAGTGTAATTCCTGGTGTCATGGTGGCTGTCAAGGCCAAGTTCAGCCCCAAGAAAGCGGTCATGATGTACGAGTCGACCAGCGAATTTACCAAGAGCGCCGCCGACGTTTTCAAGGTCGAACTTGAGAAGAATGGTATTCAGCTTGCCGGGAACGAGGCTTACAGCAAGGGCGATACCGATTTCCGTACCCAACTGAATAAACTTAAAGCGACTACCCCGGACATTCTGATTGTTAGCGGCCTGATCGGGGAAGCGGTTCCGATTGTCCAACAAGCCCGCGAGGTTGGCTTTACCCAGCCCATCGTGGGCGGAAACGGCTTCAATACTCCGGCCATTTATACTCAGGGCAAGGACGCGGCAGAAGGTATTATTGTGGGTAGCGCATGGTTTTTGGGCAGCACCAACCCCAAGAGCCAGGCTTTTGCCGCCGCTTACAAAAAGAAATTTAACGTTGACCCGGACCAATTCGCCGCGCAAGCCTATGATGGAGCTTTTTTGATGGCAACCGCTATCAAGAACGCCAACTCAACCGACT
>JAYSYV010000016.1:0-2632 GCA_043727245.1 Chloroflexota bacterium
GCCGGAAAGAACATCCAGTGTGCGTAAACGTACCAAACGAACCTCGGCTATTCGCCACCACAGGGTAGAACTTATCAGGAAACTGCACAACCTGGGCTATGCGAATGTGGAGATTGTTGTTGGTCTGGGTGTCACGGCCAGTATGGTCAGCCGGGTTGTGAGGAGCGATAGCAAGGAGCGAGAGGAACTACTGCCCGTTGAAGGGTAAGATGGAATACTCTACTGATGCCTATTGACTTCCACAATGACTATGGTATGATGTATGTTGTGTGACATTATATACAAGGAAGGAACAAATGATGACCCAGGAAATTGCTTTTGTAGAGCGCAAATCCTTCAAGCTCTCAGAAAAAGGTCAACGCATACTTGTGCTTCTGGCTGACCATTACGGTATCAGTCAGACGGCAACCCTCGAAGTAATCCTCAGAGAGATAGCCATAACAAAAGGCCTGGGGCAACAAGCCGCCTAATTAAACTTAACAGGCCCCCCCCTGCGTGGGTTTGTTTCCTATCGCCGAAAGGGGAACCTAATGTAATGACAGCAGTAAGCCCAGAGGCCAGGTTTAGTAGTTCTGGTCACAACTGTCCCATCTGCGGTGGGTGGTCGAAGTCTAACCCACAGTGTAAAGGCTATGAGGGTGAGAATAGTGACTACATCTTTTGCACCAATTCGGACCATAGTGGCGGTCTTCCTAGAGGGGACACAGGCTTTTACCGGCATTACCTGAAAGGGGATTGCCATTGCGGTATGAGCCACGGTGGGGTGGCGATACAATATGGTCGACTGCCCATATTGAACCCAGTCCCTGCCGCCAACGGCCATAAGACAAAATCAAAGTATGGACCCTGGAAATACTTTACTGAGGATGGCACTTTAGACACCGTAGTCACAAGGTTTGAACTGGGCAACGGGGATAAAGATTTTCTACATACCCACCCGGATGAAAGCGGTAGCTTTGTTATCGGTGATGGCCCGGTAGGTAAATTGCTTTACAAACTACCCGAACTTATTGCCTCAGACAAGAATATCCCGGTGTTCGTGGTGGAGGGGGAGAAAGCGGTGGATGCCCTGAGAGAGCAGGGCTTTGTGGCAACCTGCAATATTAACGGGGCCGGGAAGTGGCAGGCCAATTACAATTACTACCTGTCTGGCCGAAAGGTGATTATAATCCCCGACAACGACCCGGACTTTGATAAGCGAGGGAAGCCGTTCAGGGTAGGCCAGATACACGCTGCCAATATTGCGGCCAGCCTTACCTCAATAGCCCAGGTAAAGTTAATGTCGCCACTGCCTTATGTGCCAGTCAAGGGCGATGCCTTTGACTGGTTCCAGATGGGTAAGACCAAAGAGGAGTTGGCGGATTGGACAAAGACCGTGGAATGGAAAGTCCCTGCCAAGCTTTTCTACCAGATAGACGAGTACCATTTGATACCACCTGTCAAGTGGCTACTCGAACCTTATTTTATAGAGTCAGGTCTGACCCTGACCGTTGGCGAAAGCGAGGTCGGCAAGTCCTTTATCCTAATTCACTTCGGGCTAAGAATTGCAACCGAACTGCATAGGCAGGTCATCTACCTGGGCCTGGAGAGTTTTTCGCAGTACCCGGAGAGGGTTCTGGCCTGGCTAGAATTTTACAAGTTAAAGGCACAGGGCGATTTTATCTTATCTCCCTTCCCACTGCAACTGATGGAACGCTCCAGCGTCCTGGCTTTGATTAAAGAAATTCAGGGCAACGGCTGGAAACCAGCGATGATTATCATTGATACCTACCACGCCGCAACTTCTGGGGCCGATGAAATTAGCGGTCAGGATACCGGGGTTATAGTCGAGAACTTAAAACTCCTTCGGGATACCCTTAAAACCAACGTCAACTGCGTCCACCACCTGAACGCCAGTGGGGCCAGGGAGCGGGGACATACCAGCTTAAAGGCTGCTATGGACACTATGCTCGTCCTCAAGACAGAAGGGGATGGTGTAAAAGTGGAGTGTGGGAAACAGCGCAGTGCGCCGCATTTCCAGGACAGGGCTATCAACTGGCAGTACATACCCAGTGCCGTTGACCCGGACGCACCACCGAGCCGGGTGGCACAGGAATCGGACCAGCCCATTAAGATTGATTTTAAGCGGGCCGGAAAGAATGACCGTAAATTGTTGCAGCTACTTGGCGGAGAGGCTTACCGAAACACCGGACTAGGTTATATGGACATACATAAATTACTCCCTGATGTACCAGAGTCCAGCCTTATAGCCTCGCTCAGTAAGTGTAAGAAAGCTTTCTGGGTTCAGGGTGGTGGTAAATCTCCAAGTATTATAACCAATGACGGCCTGAGTATTATTGGTTATGACGCTGGTCCAATTGAGGACTATTAAGTTACACCAAGACTTACACCAAACACCACACTCTATAGAGTGTGTGGTGTAGTGTGGTGCAAATTAGTCCGACACCAATGGTGCAAAACTGGTGCAAAACTGGTGCTGGTGCAAAACATAAGTTCTAAATTAGAGGGGTGAAATAGTGAACAAAGAAGAAGCTGTGGAGTTGATGTTAAAGCTGGTTGAGGTTGGTGGCAGCAAGGGCAAGACCGCACTGCTAAAAGAGCTTGTCTGCTATATCAGGAACCTGGATGGCAG
>JAYSYV010000017.1:0-8071 GCA_043727245.1 Chloroflexota bacterium
TCATTATCCAGTTTGCGGCTGAACATATTTTTACGGACGTAAGGCGGTACGCTGCAACTAAAGCCCAGGTTGGTGTAAAAGTCTTCCGGCAGCATCTCCCCATAAGTACTCAGGCGAATCAACTGACCGAGCGCATCTACGCCCACCTGGATGTCGCTGGAAAAGAAGCCTGGGAAAAGGGCTTGAAATTCCTTACCAACCATCGTAAAAGCTTCCGGCGTACCCATTTTGGTAGCGGCTCCCACGAAATTAATTCCACCCAGGTTGGCTTCGCCGTAATGCCGCAGGTAGTCGCAAATGATGTAACCGCCATAGGAAACTCCCACCAGGACCGTTTGCTCTAGCCGGAGCTGCTCGATAATGGCCGCAATATCATCAGCCCACCACTGGCTGTTGGTGTAATGCTCTTTTTCCGGCGGCTTTTCGGACAGGCCGTGGCCCCGCAAATCGAAGCAGACCAGCCGAAACGGTTGAGCCAGGCCGCTGTAGAGTTGCTTGTACCAGGCCACTCGCCCTTGCGAAAACCCGTGAATGAACAAAATAGCCGGGCCGACCGGCGGGCCGGTTTCTTCGACATACAGTTTTAACCCGTTGCCGCCGGTAATCAGGTGTTGCTTGAAAAAGTTATGCTTCATGGCATCCTTGGAAAGACATGGTTGAACGAAAAACGATTGATTTACATCGCGGTCCAGCCGCCATCCACCATCAAAGTATGGCCGGTGACGAGGGTGGAGGCATCGGAGGCCAGGAAAACGACCGCACCAATCATTTCTTCCGGTTCGCCGACCCGACCCAGCGGAATACGCGAAATCAAATCATTATAAATCTTGGGGTCGGCGAAGGTCTGCTCGGCCAGCGGCGTGCGGATAAAGGTCGGGCCGATAGCGTTGACATTGATGCCATATTCAGCCCATTCAATCGCCAGCACACGGGTAAGATTGACCATCCCGGCTTTGGCCGAACAATAAGCCGCCCGTTTGTAGTAGCCAATCATGCCGTTCTGGGACGCGATATTGATAATTCGGCCAGACTTCTGCTTGAGCATTTCTTTAGCGACTCGCTGCGAGGTAAAGAAAGCCCCCTTTAGATTGGTATCCAGCACAATATCCCAGTCCGCCTCGGTGACTTCCAGGGCATATTTAGCTATCTGCACCCCGGCATTATTAACCAGTACATCTATCTGGCCCATCTGCTCAACCGCCTGGCTCACCATCTGGTCAATACTGTTTAAGTCCGGCAGACTGAGCGGCAGGCAAATGACTTTTTTACCGGTAGTCCCGGCTAATTCCTGGGCGACCTGCTGCCCAAGTTCCATTTTGGCCGGAATCTCCGTAATTATCACGTCCGCGCCAAAATGAGCCAGACCCTCCGCCATTGCTTTACCCAGACCACTTCCCGCGCCTGTAACCAGGCATACTTTGCCATCTACCCGCATCGTTGGCATATTCATCCGGCTAAATCCTCCATTATTTTCAAGGTCTGATTGAGTTGTAAAACTAGTATAGTTAAAAGCGGCCCGGCTGACAATTCAAATCCAAACAACAAAAAAGGCGGGAGCTTTTCGGACTCCCACCTTTAGAACTAGTCTTCTAAGTACGCCGCTTGCCCAGCGTCCGGCCCAACAAAATCAAGCCAACCAGGGTCAGGATACCACCCACGGCTGTTATGGCCCAATCCGCCGCCTGACCATAGCCCAGAAGGCCACCGTTAGGGGCAACATGCCCTGGCGTGGGTGTCATAACGTCCACCGCTACCAACCGGCCCGCCGGTGTTACCGTGAGGACTACCACGTTTTGGACCAGATTTTGCTGAGTTTTGGTATCGCTCACCAGTTGCACCAGACCTTTAGAAACCTGGTCACTAACATCAAACTGGCGCTGGCTCTGGCCCTTCACGTCAGCAACCAGCTTTGTGGAGGAAAGTTGCACAATTTGGCCCTGAAGCTGGCTACCTGTTTTAGAAAGGTCGGAAGCATAATCAAAAACCTGCAAGGTCCAGTAAATCGCCAGACCCAGGCCGACAATTAGAAAGAGCAAGCTGAAACTCAGACCGGCCAGGCTGGGCGAAGTTCTAACCTTAACCTTTCCGACCGGCGTGGCCGGGGGTACGGACGGGTGGACTGAGGCCGAAAGATTCTTTAAATAATCGGAAGAAGAACTGCTTTGCGTAGAAGTCGTAAATCCCGCCGGTGGATTTGGCGCAAAACCGGGATTGGCCGGAGCCTGATTCTGGCTGAAAGCCGACCACGTTTGGGGGCTGCTATTAGCGTCAGGCGCAGAATTGAAAGCGGTTGAGGGGGCCCCGTAAGGGTTATATGCGCCCGCCCCGGCATAACTGGGCTGCTGCTGTTGGTATTGGGAAGGAGGAGGAGCCGCGACCGGCTGGCGGGCTGCCACCAGTTCGCGGACTTGCTGGTCATCCGGTTGGAGGGTTGCAGCCCGGCGCACCGCTTTGTCGGCCTCATCGGGCAGGCTGGTGCTTTTAGCCAACCAGACCAGCGCCTGGATATTAGCAGGGTCTTTTTCCAGGATCAGGCGGCTGATTTGGGCGGCAGCGTGTTTTAATCCCTGGTTGTAAAGCGACTCAATCCTGGCAAGTCTGGTTTCAATACTATAATCCGGCATGGACAGCCTCTTCTACGCGATGTTATAAATATCTCTAATAGCAGGTAAGCCCAACTTTACACTAAGTTTGGCAGATGGTCAATAAAATCAACTCCAGTTCGACGACCAGGAATTCTAAATATTTGGACTAGAGACGCTTATTTTAAGGTTATTAGGCTGGAACGGCGATTTAAAATTGTCTGCAAGTCTAATTTTGATTAGATAGCTTTATATTGCCTTAATTTTGTTTCTCGCTTAATAGTATTTGATAATGGATTTGTGATTGAATTAAATTTTGCTTTACAAATAATGAGCTTTTTGCTAATATAATAAGCAGCACGTAGTAAATAACTAGCAATCGTTCCCTACGCATAAAGAGGACGGATAGCTTATAGCAACTAATTGATGTTGCTGTTGCTGTTTTTTGTTGAATATAGATTTAGCTATTGATATATTGAAGGGGGATTACCTCATGTCTGACCGCGCAAGTCGCATCCAGGAAGTAACAGGACTGTACTTTCAGATTTTGCAACAACTTAATCGTCATAACATCCCAGAGTGGTTAGAACTCGACCTTACCTTCCAACAGATGAAAGTACTTTACATTTTGAGACAAAAAGACGGTCTCACCATGAGTGAACTGAGCGACCGCTTGAAAGTAAGTATGCCCACTATTACAGGCATTATTTCCCGCCTGGTGGAGCGCGGCAACAACGCAGCGCTGGTTGAACGAAAAACCAGTTCCGAAGACCGCCGCCAGGTAAAAGCCTATCTTACCGAAGCCGGGCAAAAAATTACCGAACAACTCGACACGCTTAATCGCAAACTGATATTCCAGGCGTTGGCCCAGTTGACCGATGGCGAGATGGAAGATGCGCGGGCGGGCTTGAGTCATATCGCCAACGCCGTTAGCGAACAACACTCGGTTAGCACCATCGAAAAGGTTGCCCCTATGCTCAACCGCGTCATTGGCGAAGAAATTTCAACAATCCACGCCAAATCCAGCGTAGCCTTAAATTAGTCAGGCAAGCTAAATTTATAAAAGAGACCCCAGGTATTAAATAAGAGGGTCTCTTTTTAAGTTCACCCCTAACCCTAGCCTAAAAGGTGGACCAGCAAACCTTTCTGGGCGTGCAAGCGGTTCTCGGCCTGCTGGAAAACCACCGACTGCGGCCCTTCCAGCACCGCTTCGCTGATTTCGTCGCCCCGGTGCGCGGGCAAGCAATGCAGGACCAGCGCCCCCGGTTTAGCCAACCCGACAACGCCTTCGTTTACCTGATAAGGCTTGAATATCTGGCGGCGAGTTTCGGTTTCTTCTTCCTGGCCCATACTGGCCCAGACATCAGTATAAATAATATCAGCCCCTTCAAGGCCGCTCTCCAGGTTATGAACCGCCTTGATAATAGCCTTGCCCTCGGCTAACCGGCGGGCCTGGCTGACTACTTCTTCATTTGGCTCGTAGCCGGACGGTGAAATAACCGTTATAGACATACCGCTCAAGGCCGCGCCCAGCATCAGGCTGTGGGCCATATTGTTGCCATCACCGATGTAGGCCATTTTCAGACCGGCCAGATAGCCGAACTTTTCTTGAACGGTTAGCAGGTCGGCCAGAGCCTGGCAGGGATGCTCGAAATCCGACAGCCCGTTGATGACCGGCACTTCGGAATATTTAGCCATTTCTATCAGGCTGTCGTGATTAAAAACCCGCCCAACAATCACATTACACATGCTGCTGATGACTCGCGCCACATCCGAGATAGTTTCACGCTTTCCCAGGCCCACTTCCTGGGGAGCCAGGTAAAAGGCCCGCCCGCCTAACTGAAACATACCTACATCAAAGGAAAGACGGGTCCGCAGTGAGGGCTTCTCAAAAACCAGAGCCAGGGTCTGCCCGGCTAACAAATGGTGAGTTATATTCTGCCGGGTTTCAGCTTTCAGCCGGGCGGAAGTTGCCAGGATGGCGCTCAATTCCACCGCGCTTAAATCGGCTATCGAAAGTAAATCCCGCCCCTTTAAACTACTCTTCTCCAATTACACCTCCACAAATAAAAAGCAAAAGCTAAACTGCCTATAGTCACCGGCCTTAGTCCCTGAAAAGACTGGCCGGGAATATAGACAGTTTAGCTTTTATCGTTTGGTTTCTTCTTTATTTTCCACTACTCAAACGGAAATCAGTAAAACTGGCTTCAACCGGGTTAGTGTAACTTCCGGCGGCAAAGCCGATAGCCCCTTGCCCCCTGGCCTGTCCAGCCTTGCCCGGCTGGTCATTAATCGAGACTATGACTGTACCCTGATTAGCCACCAGACGCAAGTTATTGGTCGCACCGGCCTTCCAACCGGCGGTAATATTCCAGCCGATAATTTCTTTATAAGTTCCTGCGTTGAACTGGCTGACCTGATACTGGCCGGTCCCGGTCAGGCTTAATAAATAATAATTATTGGCATCTTGCTGCCAGAAAATCAGGCCGTAGATGCCAGCCCGGTTGGCAATCCCGCTGACCTGGACCTCGGCGCTAAAATCGGTAACACTGAGCAGCGATGCCGGGTAAGAACCCCAGTTTAACTGGCCGGTAGCGGCTTTCAGGCGGTAGGAACCATTCTGGTAAGTGGCATCGCCCTTGTTAGGTAGCCCGCTGGTGGTATCCTTGAAGTTATCCTTGAAGGTAGCGCTGGAAACGGGCAGAACCGGCGCTTCCGGCGTAGGCGTGACAGGGGCCAGGGTTGTGCCGGGGCTGGCGGTACGGGAAGGCACTGGAACAGGCGTGCGGGTAGGAACCAGTTTGGAGCCAGGAGTAGCCGTCGGCACGGGCGCTTTGCCACTGCCCGAAAAACCGGGGCTGGAGAAATCGCCCGCCCCATCTTCCAATTTGGTTGTCAGAGTCGGTAACGGCGCAGGGGCAATCTTTGAAACAACCGGCGCATCTGCTACAGGCGCAGGGTAACTGGTGAAAACCAGTACCGGGAATTGCAAGGTGGAAATATCTACCGCAGGAATGGTTGGCACACTCCCCTGGGGCAGGATGCCCGCTGCCGGTTTCAGGTCGCCAATATTCAACCGGCCATAGCCGTTAGCATAGTCCGGCCCTACCGGGGTCAAATCCTTAACCGAAGTCCTCAAGAGTGTTTCCAGTTGGCCGGTGGTCAGTTTCGGGTTAGCTCCTTTGAGAATAGTCGCCACACCGGCTGCTTCCGGGCAAGCCGCGCTGGTCCCGTCAAAAGCCTTCACGCCTTCTTCGGCATAAGCCCGGCTGGTGACACCCGCCGGGGCCGAAATATCAGGCTTAAACCGGCCATCCGGTAGCGGCCCCTGGCTGCTGTAAGAGGCCAAACGGTCTTCTTCCCATTGAATCGCCCCAACGGCCAGCACCGTTTTGGCATCCGCCGGTTCGGCCACCGCCATCTGCGGCACAATAAACTGGAAAGCCGTATCGTGGCCGAAAAGATGGACCCGGAAAGGTTTGGCATAGACATTCGTACCCGGTTTTTGCCGGACCCGAATGTAATAATTCTGGCGAGCGGCCAATTTTACCGGCAGTATTTCCACTGGATTGCGGACCGACTGGGCATTCTGGCTGCTTCCCAGCACCGTTTTACCATCCTTGTCCACTATAAAAATATCCAGGTCATTTATCTGCTTCTTATCCAGCCCCCACTGCTCCCAGTTTAGAATTACATTGCTAGTTACCGGCTTACTGCTGGGATTACCCAGGGCCATCCGCGTAACACCCGGCACAAACTGGTGAAAACCATCGGCATCGGGGTTAAAGAAGGCGCTATAATGAGAATAACCTTCGTTTCCAGCCGAAAAAAGAAAAACGACACCATAGTCGTCATGCAACTTGTCAATATATTTATCTATCGCGCTGGTCCCGTTACCGGGAGAGCCGTGTCCACCCAACGATACGGAAACAATGCTGACTTTTTGATCCTTGACTAAATAATCCAGGGCTTTCTTAATCTGGCCGTCCGAACCGTCCACCGCGACTGCCGCATAGTCGGCTTCGGGAGCCAGCGAATAAATAATTTCCAGGACAGCCGTACCGTGAACTGCTTCATCAATTACGCCCGGCCCACCTTCCTCCTCATCAATATCCTTGATTTTTAGCCCGGCGGGTAACGTAGTACCGAGGAATTTCTCATAATATTTAAAACCGGCATCAATCACGCCAACTTTGGTCCCTTTACCCTTAAAACCGGCGGTCTGCCATTTATCGGCTCCCATCAACTTGACACCCTCGTTTTTGCTGACCTGGGCCAGTTGGGCCAGGGCTTCCTCAGTCTGAGGCATCCGGTTGAGGTCCATTGGCTCCCTGCCGATTAGCAGGTCAATTGTTTTAACGCCCTGGAAAGAGGCCAGGTCTTGCAGGAAATTATCTTTATTAGAGCCGCTGGAATAGTTGATAAAAACGGCAATCGGCACGGCTATCCGCATTTTCACCGTACCTTCCATGTTCTCCGAATTACGCACGATGCCGCCCATAGCCTTTACTTTATCCTTGATAGCCTGTTCGCTGCTGGCCTGGTCCAGTTCAACTTCAAAGATAGCCTCGTCCTTCGAGTTTACCACCTGAATGTTACGGGCGTACTGGATGGCAGCGTTCTTTTTTTCTTCTTCAGTACCGGGGGCCGTCTGGTAAGTCAGGAAAATGTTCAGTAAAACACTGCTGATTTTCAGGTTGGAAGATTCGGTGGGAGTAGGCTGAGGGAGATTAGTCGGATTGGGACCGCAAGCTGACAAGACCAGGGAACTTATCAGCACTGTAACCAGTAGAGCGGTCCAGTTGGAAACAGATTTAACTTTCAAGGAGAAAAAGGGTTTAATTTGTCCACTCGAAGCCGGAGTTGCAGGCATGAGACTTGTACCTTTCGTAGTGAGCGGGCTTTGTAAATTCACGGATTTTGCGTTTTCCGAAAGAACTACTAAACTAACTTGAAGTTGTCCTAGAACTCGGCAAACTAGCCAGGGCTATCTTCTAATTATACCGGTAGTCCAACGATAATCAATATTTATTTTACAAGGGAACGGGCCTTTTCAATGAAATCTTTTAGCTCCTGGGGAGCCGGTAACAGCGGCAAAGCGGTTAAAAAGCCCACCAGGCGGTTAGCCAGGAAGCTCTGGTTAAGCTGTTGTTGGCTCCACTCCGGCCAGATAGTCATCACCCCCACCAGAACAACGCCGGTCATCAAGATGCCCTGGACAAAGCCCAGTATGGCTCCCAGAAAATGGTCGAGAAGGCCCAGAAAAAGCAACCCGGATACGAAATAAACCACCGAGGCTGCCGCGCTGGCAATACCACTCACCACCAGCACAATGACTACAAAGGCCAGCCCTCTGGCGGCTTGCGGATTGTCCAGGAAGCCAAACGAGTTAGCCAGGGTGTTGCCGAATATTCCGGCCAACCAGATACCGGCTATCAAACCGCCTACCGCGATAAGTTGCCGGATAAAACCCCAGGCGGCGCTTACCA
>JAYSYV010000018.1:0-2619 GCA_043727245.1 Chloroflexota bacterium
GGCCCAGGCCGCTCGTTCCGATTTTGCCTTAACCGCAGATAATATAAACCTGATCTGGAAAATATGTGAATGGCTGGATGGACTTCCCCTGGCCATTGAGTTAGCCGCGGCCTGGAGCAAGTTCTTTTCCCCGGCGGCCCTTTTAGAATATTTAACTAACGGCGATTCAGACACGCCGCAGACAGGCAACCGCCTGGGCCTGATGACAACCGGGTCCGCTAATCTACCGGCGCGTCATCAAACTCTGCGCAGCACCATCGACCTGAGCTTTAACCTGCTGAGTCCTAGCGCCCAACACCTTTTTATTCAGCTGGGGATTTTTAGCGGCAGTTTTTCCCTGGAAGCCGTCCTGGCAATCTGCTATTTGCCAGGGGCTTCCCCGGATAAAATGACCATGCTGGAACTGGTGCGGACCCTAGCCAATCACAGCTTACTGCAATATCTTCCCGCCGGACCGGAGGAACAGCGCTTCAGCCTCCTGGAAACCTTGCGCGAATATTCCTTGAAACTTCTGCTTCAAAGCGAAGATTCAGCCACTTTGCGTGAGTGGCACTTCAGCTATTTCCTCGACCTGGCCAAACGGGCCGAGCCAGAACTGCAAAAAGCCCAGCAGATCTGGGTTGAACGGCTTAAACGGGAAGAAGGTAACCTGAGGGCGGCGCTGGAATGGTGTAAGGAAAGCGATACCCGCAACGGGCTGTTGCTGCAACTGGTAAGTAATTTATGGCGTTTCTGGCTGCTGACCGGGCGGTTCAGCATAGGACGCCTTTATCTTGAAGATGCCTTGAAACGGACCGGAAATAATGGTTTACAAGAAACAATCGATTATGCAAAATCGCTTTCTGGCCTGGGTGTCTTACTGTTCTACCAGGGTGAAAACGACCTGGCCAGCCAGGTTGACAGCAAATGCCTGGTCCTGATGGAGAAACTAAACTACAAGCGTGGTATTGCCGCCTGCCTGAATAACTTGGCAATGATCGCGCAGCGCCGGGATAGCAACGAGGCTTATGACCTTTATTCTCGGAGCCTGGAAATTATGCGCGAGTTGCAAGACCCGGTTGGGGTAGGGGTCTGTCTGAACAACCTGGGCACCATCTGTAAAATACTTGGACATTACCGGTTGGCGCGAACAATGTATATAGAAAGCCTCGAAATTCGGGAAAGACTTGAAGACAAGCAAGGTATGGGGGTTTGCTTCAACAACCTGGGGCGGCTGGCTGAAATCGAAAATGACTTTGATTTAGCCTATCATTACTATTCCAAAGGTCTAAGTCTTCGCAGTGAGATAGCTGATAAGCAGGGGATGGGTATCTGCCTGTTAAACCTGGGAGTGATAGCCCAGGCTCAGGGCAAAATCAGGGAAGCTGAAACTTGTTACGAGAAAGGCCTTAATCTTCTAAAGGAACTGGGCGCAAAATTTAGCATGGCCCTCGGCTATAACAATCTTGGGCTTATAAATTATGTCCAGGGCAATTATTACCAGGCCGAACAATATTTTGTAGAGAGCATCTTGCTCAGCCGAAACCTGTCTTATAAACAGGCAATTGCTACCGGTTTGATCGGTCTGGCCCTGCTTGCCAACCGCAATAACCAACCTCGCCTGGCAGTGCAACTGGTCGCGACTGTCGACACCTACCTCGATGGCGGCAGCTATACTAAAAATATGCACCTGCATTTTTCCGAGCTGTATAATGAACTACTTGTTTCGTTAAAAACGTCGTTGGATGAAGCCTCTTTTGAGCGGTATCGCGCCGAGATAAAAGCCTTACCGGCGGCCCAACAACTCGAATTTGGCTTAACCCAATTAGACTGAAGCTCATTTAATATTTGGATAACCCTACAAGAATTGGGCGGTATAGCTGTTACTGCCAAAAACTACGCGCTGCTTACCGCCTTGGAACATTTTTCAGACAGAAAACGGTTCCAAGGCGGTAGTCTGGAAGCAAGCGGCTTTGCCGGTTTAGAAATAATCTCTCTGGAAACGTGGTGAAGCTGAGGTGTTGTCTGAAATGAAACGCAACCGAGCCAACTAGCACTCCCCTGGCAGCAACTCCTACCAGCACGCCAGAGCCACCAAAGCACGTAGTAATAATTGATCCGGGCCATGGAGGCGATGACTGGGGGGCTTTCCATACCAATGCCCAGGGCAAGCCTGATATTTTGGAAAAAGACCTCGTCCTTAAAATCGCCCTGAAGATTGCCGCTAAATTGGACCCGGCCCGTTATAAGGTCGTCCTGACCCGCACCACCAATATTTCGCCAAACAACAATCCGGCCAGGGATTTTAATGGCGATGGTGAAATTGATCAGATCGATGATCTGCAGGCCCGAATTAATATTGCCAACGGAAATAAAGGTGAAATCTTTTTATCCCTGCACACCAACGGCAGCGAACTTGGCAATGCGGCCTATGGCCTGGAAACCTGGTTCTGTGATGACCGGCCCTTTGGTAACCAGAGCAGTAAATTTGCCCGGCTAATCCAGGATAAAAGTATCGAAAGCCTGAATGCCGCCGGGTACAAGGTCCAGGACCGCAAAGTAAGTGATGATTCCAACCTGGCTGGCGCGGGCGAACATATTTTTGTGCTCGGACCTACTACCAGTAACCACACAGCAGCA
>JAYSYV010000019.1:0-2618 GCA_043727245.1 Chloroflexota bacterium
CCTTTGACGTGCATACTCGCCTGGACCTGCCCTATGCCGTAACTTTGTGCAAAGAAGTTGAGGCATTTCGGCCCTTCTTTATCGAAGACCCTTTGCGCTGTGAAAACCCTGACTCTTTCAAAACTCTTAGAAGCCGCACGGCTGTTCCCCTGGCAGCCGGTGAACAATTCAGTTCAAAATGGGAGTTCCGGCAACTCATTGAGGAGGAATGGATTGATTATGCCCGCATAGATTTGTGTATAGTGGGTGGCATTACCGAAGCCCGGAAAATCGCCGGGTGGTGCGAAACTCACTATATAAATCTGGCGCTGCACAATCCTTTAGGGCCGGTTTCAAGCGCGGCCTGTCTTCAGATGAACCTGGCTACCTCAAACTTTGGCGTACAGGAACAGCCGGTACGGACCGGTACGGTCCTGACCGAAGTAGTGACGGGCCAACCGGAGTGGCAAGCTGGTTATCTTTTACCGAGCGACCGCCCTGGCCTGGGAGTTGAATTTGACCGGGAAGCTGCCAAAAACCGCCCTTTCCGAACATCGGAATTGCCACTGCTGACCCGCCGGGACGGCTCTTTCACAAACTGGTAATGGCCTGGATTCTCAGATTACGAATGGGCCGGGTTTGAACCAAAAATAATAAGGAGTTACCCACCTAATGAAAGACCTTGAAGTTGAAGAGTTAGAAAAAGAGGAACGGCAGCCTGGCCTTGAACACCTCGATAGGTTACTGAATAGTTCGGCCCGGAGCGTAGGAGGGCCATCCAATTTAGGAAACCAGCCTATAAAAGTGGACTTTGACGCTTTGAAAGAATTTACTACTCTTTTCTTTGAGAAACTGGGTTGGTCGCGCCCGGAGGCCAGCGGTGCGGCGGAAATATTAGTAACCAGTGACGTTCGGAACATCGAGTCGCATGGTGTACCCCGCCTGGAAATGTATCTTAATATGGCCCGAAGTGGGACGGCCCGGCCCAATGCGCCCTTTTCTATTGAGCGCGAAACCCTTTCGACTGCCCTGGTTGATGCTGGCGGTGGTCTTGGCATGGTGGTAGGCCGCCGGGCTATGGAAATGGCTATTCAAAAGGCGAACCTGGCAGGCATCGGCATGGTAACGGTAAAAAATAGCTCTCATTTTGGTATTGCCGGGTATTATGCTGAAATGGCTCTCAAACACGATATGATTGGTATGGCAATGACCCAATCCAACCCGGTAGGTGTGCCTACGAATGGTCGGGTGCCGATGTTGGGTTCAAATCCGCTTGCCCTGGCCGCCCCGACCAACGAGGAATATCCGTTCTTGTTGGATATGGCAACAACAAGTGTAGCCCTGGGTAAAGTGGAAATTGCGGCCCGGATGGAACTACCTGTGCCGGAGGGCTGGGGTCTGGACAAAAACGGTCAGCCTACAACCGACCCCTTAACTATTCTGCAGGAAAGAACTTTGACTCCGCTGGGTAGCACTTCTATTTTAAGCAGCCACAAAGGTTATGGTTTGCAGGTGATGGTAGATATTTTATGCGGAGTGTTAAGCGGGATGGGTCACAGTTTCAAAGTTGGCCCGTTACAGGCCGGACACTTTTTCTGCGCGATGCAGGTAGAAGCTTTCCGCCCTATTGCGGAATTCAGGGCTGAAATGGATGAAATGATTCGCGACCTTAGAGCCACTCCGCCTGTTTCAGGGGCGGCCCGTGTTTATGTAGCCGGTGAAAAAGAATATATGGCTGAAAAAGAAAATCTGGTAAAAGGAGTGCCTTTACATCCGAAAGTGCTTTTCCAGCTTAAACAGTTGAGCCAGGAATTGGATATACCTTTTCCCTTTAACGCCTAGCTGTTGCCGGAAATCTTCTAGTCGTGCCTCAACACTCTAAGAACAGTTGCCGCCCAGTGGTTCTTGTCACTACCTTGTCACTATATAGAAGCTTCAAATAATTGCGAAGTATCTTTTGCAGGTTAATCTCCGGTAGTACAATTCTTTTAAGAAATTACTAAAGGTTTTATTCCCCTGAGTGTGCAAGCAGGGAACCGCGACTGTGGTAACTTAGTTAGGTTCTAGCAGAACCGAAATCACGTTCTAGTTAATTAAACTTACCTGTTTGCAAAGTTCTAATTTGTGATGTAAAGTTACCCTGTGAACGCATATACTTTGCTTGACAAGAACAACCTGGTATTTTAGCAAAAAATAAAGGCGATAAAGTACTATACAAGATTGCTATAACTAAGTTACAATACTGTTAATATAAGAAAGAGTCCTATGTTGATGCCTGCTCGTTCGGAGAGTTCATTCTGACTTTACTTCGGTATAAATCGAAATTAAAATATTATTCCCATTTTGATCTCCAATTATGGTAATAATAAATTAAAGCCTAGTGAAACCAACAAAATTCTGTTGCGAATTTGCCACTTCCGCTGGCTTTTCACAGGGATTATTTTTATAAGTGTAGAACACATTTCGCAATATTTAACTTTTTCTATAATTCAGTAAGAGAGTTGGGGATAACTCTAGACGGAAGGAGTATCAGGTGCAAATAAGTCACAAAACTTCAGGTGGAAAAGCGCTGCGGGTGCGTATATTGGTGCTTTTGATTGGAACACTGGCATTAATAATGGCCTTGCAGGGTTTGATCA
>JAYSYV010000020.1:0-2618 GCA_043727245.1 Chloroflexota bacterium
CCAGTTTGGGTATTCTGGTCATTCCCTGGTTTCCTGCTGGGTCTGGGCGCAGTTCTCGCCTTTACAGGAACCTTCAGTAAGCCAGCCGCGCAACTGCAACCGGCGGCGGTCCCAGGTTATTACCCTGCCCCAACCGGCTACCCACAACCGCAGCAAGGTTACTACCCGCAACAACCAGCTTATCCACCGCAACAAGCTTACCCGCAGCAGCTACAGGGATTTCCTCAGCCGAACCAATACGGACAATCCGCCGCACCGCAGCAGAATTACTATCCCCAGCCGAACAACCAGGCTTATCCTCCGCAGGGTGGGCAACAGCAATATTATCCGCAATCTACCACAGCGCCCCAGGGCCAGCAGTCGGTCCCGCCCCAGGATAATACCAAGCTGAACTAACCGGGTCCGGGCGAATTATAATTTTTTGAAGGTAAAATGAATAAGGCCCGGCCAGGAGATTAGCGTCACCTGGCCGGGCCTTATTTTGAAAAACCACTGTTTGACAATACTTTTCACTGTGCTATACTTTGGTTAAATTCAAATTTGAGCGCAATTAGCAACAATTCTCAGGGTTAAAGCAACCAAACCACCGGATAATACCCCGGTAGTATCTTGGAAGCCCTTCAGCTACCATTAACAGTTTCATGTAACTAATTCGTTATTTCTAAAGTCAGCCTGAAAGGGCCATAACCTACCGAGCGCAGGTTAACAATTATTAAAGGAGCAATGTCCTAATGAGCAATCCACAGAATCCAAACCAGGGCGGTTGGGGGCAAAACCCGAACCAACAACCCGGACAGCAGCAGCAGCCAGGCTACGGACAGCCACCACCTCCAGGTTACGGACAACCGCCGTTAGACCAGTACGGACAGCCGATGATGGGCGCACCAATGGGTTACGGCGAAGTTTCAGACAAAGACTGGACGACCGCTCTATTGCTTTCGATATTCCTGGGCAGCCTTGGCGTAGACCGGTTTTACCTCGGTTACACCGGCCTGGGTATCGTTAAGCTGATAACCCTGGGCGGTTGTGGTATCTGGAGTCTGGTTGACCTGATTATGATTATTACCGGGGGGCTTAAAGATGCCCAGGGTCGCCCTCTTCGACGGGCTTAAAGGTGTTCAGGGTCGCGCCCTCCGCTGCTAAACTGGCGGTAGAAGCGGCTTCATTAGCTACCCCCCGAGGACGCTTAATTACTTTTAGCGTCCTCGGAGGGGTTTTGACGTTAATGGGACCGCACAGGTTGGAAAATGGCCGCAGTCTTTGTCTAATCCGAAATATTACCGGGCATGCCTGTCCGGCCTGCGGTATGACCAGGGCCACAGCGGCCTTATTACGAGGCCAGGTTAAAACCGCCGCTCGTTATAATCTATTAGTTTTCCCCGTCGGCACTATTGCTACCTTCCTCTTGATTAAAGATATTTATAAGCTCATGAAAACATCACCGGTGGATAACTATAAGAAGTTATAATAACCATAATTTAGGACTAGCGTGGTTTTTTCTAATCCGAAAGGGCCATTGAAAACTTGCCGGGTGTGCTATAATATGGGAAGACATTATTCACATCCGGTAGAGAATGTGGTAAGAAAGCCCGGTAATCGGCGGTTATAATGCGGCCCGGTAGAGGTATATTCCAGGACTCAGGATTTAGTAACAGAAAGTACTATCTTAGGTTTTCCGGTTTGCACTTTGAAGGGTTACAGGAAGAAATTGTAACCTGCGAGGCCGAAACGGTTGTTTTAAGGAGAATTGGTAACATGGCTAATACACGGGGCAGTCGGGTTCAATATCGCTGCTCGTTCTGTGGTAAAGGGCAAGAAGACGTACGGCGATTAATAGCCGGGCCTGGCGCGGTATATATTTGCGATGAATGCGTAGATTTATGCCGGGAAATCATTGACGAGGAAATGAGCGGTCCTAAAACCGACCTGAACCTGGGCCGGGTTCCAACTCCTAAACGAATGGTCGAAATGCTCAACCAGTACGTCATCGGGCAAGAACGTGCTAAAAAGGTGCTTTCGGTAGCGGTGTACAACCACTACAAACGCATCAGCATGAACCAGCAAAATGAGGAAGTAGAGCTTCAAAAGAGCAACATTCTGCTGATTGGGCCAACCGGTAGCGGCAAAACTCTGTTAGCCCAGACCCTGGCGAAAATCCTGGATGTGCCTTTCTCGATTGCCGACGCGACCGCTCTGACCGAGGCCGGTTACGTAGGTGAAGATGTTGAAAATATTTTACTTCGCCTGATTCAAGCCGCCGACCACGATATTGCCCGCGCCGAAAAAGGCATTATCTATATTGACGAAATTGATAAAATCGCCCGCAAAAGCGATAACCCTTCGATTACCCGTGACGTTTCCGGCGAAGGTGTCCAGCAAGCTCTTCTAAAGATTATCGAAGGCACTATGGCGAACGTGCCACCCCAGGGTGGCCGCAAACACCCCCACCAGGATTTCGTCCAGATTGACACGACCAACATTCTCTTTATATGCGGCGGCGCTTTCGAGGGCCTGGAACAGGTTATCGGGCAGCGTGTCGGCACTCGTTCGATTGGGTTCCGGCACGACCATGACAAAGACGAGCGCAAGGTCCAAACCCAAAAGGAAAAAGATAATCT
>JAYSYV010000021.1:0-2617 GCA_043727245.1 Chloroflexota bacterium
CAGCCGCATACCCGGTCAGTTGCAGCCCGCAAGCCTGGGCCGCCGGGTCTGGACCCCTACTTTTGCAGACTTTGCTCGGTCTGCAACCTGACGGTGAAAGTCTTAGCGTCAGCGCCAACCCGGTTTTACCGGCTGGCATAGATCATTTAACTCTGAATGGATTGGGTATTGGTAAGACCCGTACCAATCTAACTTTCCGGCGTGATACAAAAACTGGTGAAATCACAACTATAACCGCGCCTTACCAGGAATCTCCAGCCGACCATACAACCGAATTACACGTAAACCCGGTTTAGTTACCCGGCTAAACCGGCGGTACTTAACCAACTGTGGTTATTTTTACAATTTAACCCTGGGGTGGTAACAACTGCCCCGGCAACGACATAGGAGGAGACGAAGATGTCACGTATATCAAATATACGGCGACTGAGCTGGCTAGGGATTTTCTCCCTGCTGGTCACGTTGTTATTGTCCGCTTGCGGTGACGCAACCAACACGGCTGCCCCGGCTACTTCGGCCCCGGCAGCCACAACAGCCACAACAGCCGCAGCCGCTGCTACCACTGCGGCTAGTGCTACTACCGCTGCCAGCGCAACTACGGCTGCCAGTGCTACTGCCGCAGCCGCTGCCACCACTGCCGCGAGTGCTACCACTGCCGCGAGTGCTACCACTGCCGTGAGTGCTACCACTGCCGCGAATGCTACTAGCGGAACGGGCGCGGCGGTTACTTTGCCGGCCAACTACAACAAGATGAACACCGGCGTTAAAGGTGAAGTTCGCCTGGGTACGTGGGAGGGTGGCGACAGCATTACCCAGATCAACCAGGTAGTTGCCGCCTTCAAGAAGCTTTATCCCAACATAAACGTCAAAGTAGAAGCGGTCCCGACCGATTACGGAACCAAACTTCAAAATCAGATCGCGGCTGGTAGTGCCCCGGATGTGTTCCAGATTGGTGACGGTGACGCTCGTCTGTTCGTAGACCGTGGCGGCGCGGAAGACCTGACCCCCTACATCTCCGGCCAATACGGCCTGGACCAGTCCATCTACTTTGAAAACGTTATAAATGTTGGTAAAGTTGACAACAAACTTTACTACATGCCTAAAGACTGGACCGGTATGGGCGTTTATTACAACAAAAAGTTGTTTGCGGACGCCGGTATCCAGGTTCCTGCCAATGGCGACTGGACCTGGGATCAGTTCCGGGAAATGTCTAAGAAAATGACCAAAAAGGACCAGGAACAGTTCGGCGCGATGTACTGGGATCAGGTCAGCCATCGTCCCATTTACCCGTTACTGCTCGCGAATGGGGCTGACCTCTTGAGCCAGGATGGCACTAAAATCCAGGGTATCCTGGACTCCGATGCCGCTATTCAAGCTTTTAACTACCCGAACCAACTGATTTACACCGACCAGTCGATGCCTGAACTCAAGTACATCAAGAGCAATGGCGGGACTGACCTGTTTGTCAACGGCAAGGTTGGTATGCTGGTCTTAGGTTACTGGTCGCTGGCCGATTACCTGGGCGCGAAGCCCCTGAGCTTCGAATGGGGTACGCTGCCCCTGCCGCACATGGCCGGCAAAGCGCCGACCAACGTAATCTTCTGGGCCGGGTTAGCTCTGAATAAAAAGAGCCAGAACAAAGACGCAGCCTGGGAATTGCTGAAATTCCTGTCTGGCCCGGAAGCCGGTCGTATCCGCAACCAGTTCAGCATCAAGGCTGTAGCCGCCGAACTGTCTGCCAAAGAACCTCGCTATGCACCTTTCACTTCGGTGGCGGCCCAGTACTTCACGCCGTTGCCGGAACTACGCACCCGGTTCTTCAACGATACGATTGGTAAGTACCTGGACAAGGGTCTGGAAGATGCCCAGTTAGCCGGAGTTAAAGATTTCACAGCAGTTGTGAAAAAGGCCGCTATCGATTCCCAAAAAGAGTTGGATAGGCTTATTGCACAAGGCTCTTAGTACAGCTACCCATAAGTGGGGTACGAAATTACCAGGTCCAATTCCATCCCTTATTTACGGGTAGCTGTACTTAGGCTCCTAGTACTTTCTAGCAAGCGTTAGTTGCTGGATACAGCGGAGCGGTTTAACTTTGAACCGCTCCGGTATTTCTTTATTATACAAAGTGTGATTATAAAATAACCGGTTGTAATTCCGGCCAATAAACATTGTTGTTTTGGGAGAAAAGGTATGGCTGTAATAAATGAAACACAAGTCAACCCCCCGGTAAAACAAAAAACGACTAACCAACGCAGGCGTGGAGAAACTTTAGCCTTTTACACTTTTATTTCCCCCTGGCTAATCGGTTTTATCTTTCTAACGGCTGGCCCGATGGTGGCTACCCTGGGTTTTAGTTTTACTTATTATGACCTGAACTCTACACCGGTTTGGGCCGGTCTCGACAATTATTCCCACGCCATAAACGACCCCGACTTCTGGCAATCTATCAAAGTAACCGGGTTGTTCGTCCTCTTTTACCTGCCCTCAAGTATTGTTCTGGGCCTTCTAATCGCCCTTATGATGAATCAGAAAATACGCGGTATCGCCCTTTTCCGTACTATCTATTACATGCCGGTAGTGGTTCCTTCGGTCGCCAGCGCCGTATTATGGCTCTGGA
>JAYSYV010000022.1:0-2615 GCA_043727245.1 Chloroflexota bacterium
TGTTTTACGCTCAGTCGGTGTAAACCGCCTGGCGCAAACCCCGAATGTAGCCGATGGCGTACAACCGGGCGAACGAAGAATAGCCCGCATGGTCGTTGCTATCGCCTTCAACCGTTGGTACGTGATCGGGCCGCAAAACCCCGTCAAAATCAATATCACGATAGGCTTTCAGGCAGGCCAGCATATCGGTCTTACCAACATCGTGCCAGGTTTCTACAAATTTCTCCGGCGTTCCCTGGACATCCCGGAAGTGGACAAAGAAAATCTTGTCCTGGCGGCCAAACTGGCGTATTACCCTTGGCAGGTCATCGGTCATAAGCGTGAAATTCCCCTGGCACAGCGTCACCCCGTTCACCGGGCTGGGGATCATTTCAAGTAACCGTTCGTAATTTTCGATGCTACGCATAATCCGGCCAATCCCACGAATGGGCGATAACGGTGGGTCATCCGGGTGCATTGCCAGTTTGACATTGGCTTTTTCGGCTACCGGGATTACCCGGCGCAAAAAGTATTCCAAGTTCTCCCACAACACATCTTCGCCGATGGGGCCAAGTTCGGTTTCAGGCATCTCCTGGGTTTGGGCGTAGTCAAAACTGGTCACTACCGAGCCACCCCGCGAGAGCGTGTTAACATCGGTCCGCATCCAATTAAAATCGGTCATCCACTCATAACACCAGACCGGAATACCCAGCCGCCCCATATTCTCTAGTAATGTGCAGACCGTGTCAATTTCTTCATCCCGGCCTGGCAGCCCCCGTTTAGTCTTATTAAGGGGTGGGCGGGCCTCGATAGCCGCAACGGTGAAACCACCGGTCTCATAATCTTGCTTCATCCGCAACAATGGCCGGTAGTCCCAGGGTTGCTCGGTGCCAACATAAGTTTGACCAAATGGCAACCCCCCGACCGCCCAATCTACCCCGGCTTGCTTCGACAACTTCCATAACGAGGAAGGCGTCGGTGGCAGAAATTCGGCAATTTGAATCATAATCAGTCTCTTTCTTATTTTATAACACTTTCGCGGCGGTTATCCGCGCTAGTTTTCGACCGTACAGTTTTTCAATTCTATCGTTCGCAGGTTTGGCTTTCCCTGGTTAGCCGGGCACCGGAAAGCTTGCACCGACACTTCATCGCAACCTTCGGCATAAAGACCATAAGTAAAGGTTTCAGCCGGTGTACCTTCCCACAGCAAAGTCAAATCTTTTACCCTGAGATAAGCAACATTTTGGGCAAACAAACCGCCTTCATCATGTTCAAAAAGCTTTTCTTTGGGGTCAAAGGCGGGCCTGAGATCGAAATTACCGCCATAAGCCTTTGCCAGTGACCCGGTCTTAATCGTAAGGTAAATTTCCTGCAAGCGAAGCTGTGACAATTGCCCTTTTTCGGAGGCATAAATGACTATCCCGCTTTCGCTTTCGGCCGTAATACGACTGAATGAAATATTCCTGATCGTACCGGCCGGTATATCAGCGTCAGCCCGCACGGCGGAAACATGAATCGGTTCGCCATGCCCCCACCACTGGCCGTCATGAAGGCGGGTGCGGATATTTATATGGTCGAACGAAATCTCAGAAATTGTATAATTGTTGCGTGCAAAAACTGCTAGACCCCGGTTAGCCTCGATAGTCAGATTTTGAAAAAGGCAATTGCGAATATCGCCTTCCCCGTAGCCAACCCTGATACCGGCCGAACGCGAAAGCAAAGTACAATTTGTTACCGTAACATTTTCACAGGCTCTACCGGCGGCGGTCAAACTGGTGATCGCAATCGAGTCGTCGCCACTTTCAATGTGACAATCAGAAATGTGGACATTACTGCACGAGGTACAATGGACGCCATCGGAATTGGCGATAAGCAGATTGTTGAGGATGCGCAGCCCATGCACAAAAACATCGCGCGAGTTACCGAACTGAACCGTCCAGTTCGGCGCATTCTTGAGGGTGAGTTGGGACAGGACTACATTCTGGCATTCCAGAAATTGGACCAGGTTGCCGGGCCGGTCCAAAACCATGACCGGCCCATCGCCGATATTGCCGGTGCCGTTCAAAAAGTTAACCAGGTTACGGGTGCCTTCCCGGTCAAAATCCACCCAGGGGGTCAATTTCGTCATGTCCATAAAGGCCGTACCCTGGAAATCAATTGACCCCCGGCCCGTAACCGTGATATTTTCGGCCTTCCGGGCATAGATCAAGCCAATGCGAGAACTTTCCATTGAGCTTCCATCCACAAAGTAGTCCTCAATATTGGTGCTTGCCAGGATTTCCGCCCCGGCTTCCACCCGGAATTCCGTGTTGGAAAATATTTGAAACGGGCCGGTCATAAAGCGCCCTGCCGGTACGACTACCGTTCCGCCCCCGGCTTTAGCACAAGCGGCCAGGGCCTCCCGGAATACCTGGGTGTTATCGGTGATGCCATCTCCGGCGGCTCCCAGGGCGGCTAGATCGAATAAGGCAGTTTGATGAGCGATCATACCGGGGCACCTTCCTTTACCTTGAAGTTAGAAAATAAGAAAGCAAGTGTCTGGACTTTTACCTCACCATTACCTAACCCGGCGGCCGTAATTAACTGAGGTTTGCCCGGTATCAAATCAAGCATATTATCACTCCATTTGACCGGCC
>JAYSYV010000023.1:0-8042 GCA_043727245.1 Chloroflexota bacterium
TCCACCGTATCGGGGCGACCTTCCCCAATTTTATGGGCCACCACTTTTACCGCTATTCCGGTGCTTTCGACCATATTGGCCGTACCGGGCGTAGCCGCAATGTCGTAGCCCAGGTCGGCCAGGATACGAATAAGTTCCAGGGCTTCGGTTTTGTCGCGGTCGGCGATGCTGAAAAGGATTGTCCCGGTGGGCGGCAGACTCATGTTGGCTGCGATGAGAGCTTTACGCATCGCTGCCGGGTAAGTCTTGTCAATGCCCATCACTTCCCCGGTGGATTTCATCTCCGGCCCCAGGTAAGTATCCACCCCTGAAAGCTTGGACATGCTGAATACGGGAGCCTTGACCGCCACCAGGGGTTGTTTAGGCCAAAGACCGCCCGTGTAGCCCTGCTCTTTGAGCGAATGGCCGAGCATGATACCGACCGCCAGCTTGACCATTGGCACACCGGTCACTTTGCTCAAGAACGGAACCGTCCGGCTGGCCCGTGGGTTGACTTCGATGATGTAAACCCGTCCCTCAAAGATGACAAACTGGATATTAATCAAGCCTTTAGCCTTGAGGCCAATCCCGACCCGCGTGGTGTAATCTACAACCGTATCAACTTCATGTTTGTAGAGGTTCACGCCCGGATAGACTGCGAAGCTGTCGCCGCTGTGGACCCCGGCCCGCTCGATATGCTCCATCACGCCCGGAATCAAGACTTCTTCGCCGTCGCAAATCGCGTCAACCTCGACTTCCTTGCCTTCCAGGTACTTATCAATCAGGACCGGATGCTTTTCGCTGACCCGTGTCACAGTCGAAACATAGCGTTGCAGGTCTTCCACGTTGTGGCAGATTTCCATAGCCCGGCCACCCAGCACATAACTGGGCCGGACTAGCACCGGGTAGCCGATTGAAGCGGCCACTTTGAAAGCGTCCGGGACATGCATTACGGTCGCTCCTGGTGGTTGGCTGATACCCAGGCGAGATACAAAGTCCTCGAAACGCTTGCGGTCCTCGGCAATATCAATCGCTTCGGCGCTGCTGCCTATAATCGGTACTCCGGCCAGTGAAAGCGGTTCAGCCAGGTTTATCGCGGTCTGGCCGCCGAATTGCAGGATGACCGGAGGCCGCTGCATTTCACCACTGGCGAGAGGCTGACCGTTAGCATCTTCGACCGGGACAGCCTCATTATCCAGAATGTCGTTGACGCTTTCTTCGTCGAGCGCTTCAAAGTACAGGCGGTCGCTGGTATCAAAGTCGGTCGAAACTGTCTCCGGGTTAGAATTGACCATAATGCTCTTGACCCCAGCCGCTTGCAAGGCCCAGGCCGCATGCACGCTGGAATAGTCAAACTCGATACCCTGCCCGATGCGGATTGGCCCGCTGCCGATAACCACGCCTTTAGGGAAGGGCAAGGGTGGGGCTTCGTTTTCCTGTTCGTAGCTGCTGTAGAAATAGGGCGTGACCGCCTCGAACTCAGCCGCGCAGGTATCAACCATCTTGTAGACCGGAATAATACCGTTTTCAATCCGCATCTGGCGGACTCGTTCGGGCAATTCATCGGTCAGGTTGCCAATCTGGTCGTCACTGAAGCCGAGTAACTTGGCTTCCAGCAGCAACCGAACGGTCATACGATTGTTTCCAAGCAGTTTGCGCTCCATGGCGATTAACCGCTGGAACTTGCGAAGGAACCAAAGGTCAATCTTGCAGCGGTCGTAGATTTCTTCAGCCGTGACATTCCGGCGCAGGGCTGCAAATAAGGCCCACAAGCGGCGGTCATTGGCCTTGTCAATATATTTGAAAATGGTTGCGATTTGCTGGCTCTCGGTCCCGATAGACCACTCACCTTCTTCCCACATCAGACTCTTGCCGCCCAGTTCCAACGAGCGAACTGCTTTCTGGAAAGCCCCCTCGAAAGAACGGTCAATCGCCATCACCTCGCCAGTGGCCTTCATCTGAGTGCCAATCGTGCGGTCGCCAGTCGGGAACTTATCAAAAGGCCAGCGCGGAATTTTTATCACGCAATAGTCCAGGGTTGGCTCAAAAGCGGCCATAGTCTGGCGCGTAACCGCGTTGGGAATCTCGTCCAGCCGCTTGCCGATAGCAATTTTGGCGGCGACACGGGCAATTGGGTAGCCGGTCGCTTTAGATGCCAGGGCGCTGGACCGGCTGACGCGTGGGTTGACTTCGATGACATAATACTGGAAAGAAAAGGGGTCCAGGGCATACTGAACGTTGCAGCCGCCTTCGATACCCAGCGCCCGGATAATCTTGAGTGAAGCGCTGCGGAGCATCTGGTACTCTTTGTCGGAAAGAGTCTGGCTGGGCGCGACCACGATGCTATCGCCCGTGTGGACACCCAACGGGTCCAGGTTTTCCATATTACAAATCGTGATGCAGGTGTCGGCGCTATCCCGCATCACCTCATATTCGACTTCCTTCCAGCCGCCCAAATATTTCTCGACCAGAATCTGGGTAATTGGGCTGGCCCGCAGACCGCTTGTGACAAAGTTATCGAATTCTTCCCAGTTAAAGGCAATCCCGCCGCCTGTGCCGCCAAGAGTGTAGGCCGGACGGATAATCAGGGGTAGGCCAATTCGCTTGCCCATAACCTGGGCATCAGCAAAGGAGTTGGCAATATCGCTTTCGATGAACGGCTCGCCAATTTCGGTCAGCAGGGCTTTGAAAAGTTTGCGGTCCTCCGCCTTTTTAATTCCGGCCAGGGGTGTACCCAGCACTCGAACGTTATATTTCTCCAACACCCCCGCCTCGGATAGGGCCACCGCCAGGTTAAGGCCGGTTTGACCACCCAGAGTCGCCAGCAAGCTATCCGGTCGCTCCTGTTCGATTATTCGCGAAACCGCTTCGACCGTCAAAGGCTCAATATAAACCTTGTCGGCAATACCTTCATCAGTCATAATTGTGGCAGGATTGCTGTTAACCAGCACCGACTCCACACCTTCTTCGCGCAAAGCGCGGCAAGCTTGCGTACCAGCGTAGTCAAATTCGGCGGCCTGGCCGATCACGATTGGCCCGCTACCAAGCACCAGTACCTTGACTATCGGGCGAATCTGTCCGGCCTGGTTCGCAGCGGAATTAAGGGCTTCGGTCATCTTGTCGTTTTTCACACCTCTTTTTGAGTAGTCCGTTATTGGAAGCTAACCACCGGTCAACCAAAATGCCCAGGGCAATAAATCGTAAGGGTTATAAGCTTACGAATGGCACGAAACCCGGTTGCCGGGATATGGAGCAGCATTGTCCATAGATAGATTATACGGCATTAAGAGCGTTTGTTCAAAAAAAACCATCAGCAGGTTTTAGTGATTATCGTCACGCGAAAATAATGCCAGAAATCACTGGCTTTTTTGAGACAATCCTCTATCATTATTGGTATCTAAACATAAAACGCACCTATACAATTTACATTAAAGTTTCTTTTCAAAAGTTAGAACGGTAAAAGGAATATCCTCAAATGACAGCAATTAAGCCTCACCGCTTTTTCCAGGTTGGAATAGTGGTCCTGATGATAGCGACATTGGGGCTTGCAACATTTACCTTAGCTCCGGCGGCAAAAGCTATCTGCGCCCGGACCACTGTGGTCGAATACCGCCCGGCAATATACGAATGTGAAACTTCCGCCCCTGGTTGGGGAACTATTGTTAACGATTACGAAGATAAAATCTGGTTTCGCAGTGTATCGAATTTGCCTTATAACCAGGTAAGAGTCTACCTCACGGTTAACGAGCATATTTCCTGGTGGAAGGGCCTGGAAGTCAAAAATCAATACAACTATGTTGCCGGCTCGGTTCAAACTCAGGATGCCAACCGGGGTCCGAACGCCACCACGGTATACACCTATAACCTGAACCTGGGGCAGTCTAGCCTGCATTTCCTCAAAGCCAAGTTTCTGGGCTTCCATACCGATATGTATTATCTTCAGAATCTTTCAGCTTATGCCGGGCGAACTATCTATATTTATTGGGGAAAAGATGGGCCGTGTCCATCTTACAATGATGGAACCTGGGATTGCTAGACCGGACAAGAGTTTAATACCCCAAAATAGCCCGACTCAGGGCTATTTTTGTTTCCAAGCTGAGAATATTTACCCTTACAGTCACACCCGATTCAAAATATGTTATAATCTGCCTATCTTTTTCGATAATTTAGCCTTGAATTTAGCGTGCTGCGGGAAGAAATGGAAGAAGATAGTATAGGGGGCCAGGAAAATCTGGACTTACAGCGGTATGGTCCTGATGCCGAAACGGCCCGGTTGCACAATGAGCGAGCTAAAAAGTTTTTTGAAACTGGAGAATACGCCCAGGCCGAAGCTGAGGTTCGCGAAGCAATTAAATTGGCCCCTAATTGGGCTGCCCTTCACGACAACCTGGGTACTATTTGTTCAGAACAAAACAAATTCCAGGAAGCGCTCATTCACTACGTTGACGCGCTACGCATAGACCCGGAAAGCCCGACCGTCACCTATAACCTGGGCTATTTCTTGCTTCAGACTGGTCTGGAAACGGCTCAATACTTCCTCGAAAAAACCCTGGAGCGCGAGCCAATCTACCCGGATGCAAGGCGGGCTTTGGGCGACCTATTTATGGACCGAGGCGAAAACTCCAAAGCTATTTCAGCTTTCGCCCGCGCCATCGAACAAAACCCCAGAGATACCCGCGCCCGCTTCCGCTTATCCGACCTCTTTTGGGAACAGGGCGATTACCACGAATCAGCCCAACAACTCCAATCCGTCCTGCAATACACCCCTGACGACCCGGTGGCCTGGCACAACCTGGGCCTTATCGCCATTATGCTGAAGGATTCGGCCCTGGCCGAAGAAAGCCTGGAAAAAGCTATCAAGCTTGACCCCGGCTATTTGCTGGCCCACTATCACCTGGCCTGTTTCTACGCCGACAACTTCCAGCTTGACCAGGCCATCTACTGCCTGGATAAAGCGGTGGCCCTGAACCGGGCGCAGGTCCGCGAGTGGGTCATGGAAGACGAAAAACTGGAACGGTTACGCAGTCATCCTCGCTTCGAGCAGTTGCTTTCAGAAGACTAAATCCAATTTATAATAAAGAAGGAGTGATTTTGAAATTTCAAAATCACTCCTTCTTTATAAGATTAATTTAATCCAGCAAGCGAGCGTTAAAAAGCTCCAGAGCCTTGCGGGTCTTTTCGTCTTCCGAGCTAACGCCTCCACCGCCTGACCCGATTGGACCATTTCCGTTCGGTCCCGGCCCTGACGATGACGAGCCACCTTCTTTGCCGTTACCGGGCGGAGTACTCTCAAAAAGGCATTTGATGATGACCTTCTGGCCGACAACCTTTGCAAAATGGTCCTCAACCATCGTGCGGTTGCGGGTGTTGTCCTTGAACTGCTTATAGTGAAACTCATAATCGAAAGAGAGCATTACATTACTGCCTTTGCTGGAGGTGGGCCGGGCTTCCTTCAACAACGCCGCGATCATCTTGCTCTGACTATCCACGCTTTTGACCACACGCGGCCAGGATTGTTGAACCAATTCAAAAGCCAGTTCTACTAAATCGGCATCGCTCAAACCCTGCGTGAATTCTTCGGAAGTGGCAGCATTAGTCACTGCGTCAACCAGTTTATCAATTAATGGTTTTGTATCAGGTTGTGGTCGGGCTGCTTCCTGAGTGATTTCGCGAGGCGGAGCAGCAGGCCGGGTAAAGGCGGCAGTAACCGGAGGGTTAGCCGGGGCCGGAGGAGGGATGGCAACCGGACGAGCCGCCGGAGTAACGTTTTGAGTAAGCCGGGGAGCCTGAGCCGGTTGGGCCTGAACTGCTACCGGAACCGCTGGTAAAAGGGCTTCCATCAGGGCCAGTTCAAGCGGCAGTTGCCCATAAGGCGAAACCTTCAGGTTGTAATCTACCCCGCTAAAGACTTTGAGAAATAAGACCACCTGGGGCAGTTCCACTTTTTTGGCCTGTTCTTGCAACTGGTCCAGGGCTTCGCTGGTCAGGTCCAGCAATTCCTTACCGCTGGGGTTAGCTTTAAGCAGCATCAGCCCTCGCAATTGGTCTACCAGGTCGCGGTTGAACCGCTTGAGGTCGGTTCCGGCCTGGACCAGCCGATTGATTTGTTCCAGGCCACCCGGCAAATCCCCGGCGATCAGGGCTTCCGAAAAATCGGACACCGCTTCGATATTCATTACACCCAGCATCAGGCGAACCGCATCAAGCGTGATATTGCCACCGCTGTAGACAATCAACTGGTCCAGCATCGAAAGGGCATCCCGCATCGAACCGGTCGCCTGGCGGGCCACGGTTTCCAGGGCTTCGACCTGGGCCGGGATTTTTTCTTCGAGGCAGACAAATTCCAGGTGCTTGACGATATGTTCCAGGCCGATGCGCTGGAAATCAAAGCGCTGGCAACGCGAGATAACCGTGGCCGGAATATCCTGGGGGTCGGTCGTTGCCAGGATAAACAGGGCATGGGGAGGCGGCTCTTCCAGCGTTTTTAGCAAAGCGTTGAAAGCCGCCTCGGTCATCATATGAACTTCGTCAATGATATAGACCTTCTTTTTAAGATAAGAAGGCTGAAAATTGATTTTATCGCGCAGTTCGCGGACTTCATCAATACCGCGATTACTGGCGGCATCAATCTCAATCAGGTCCATAGCGCGAGCCTCGGCTATCGAGCGGCAAGCTTCACATTTGTCACAGGGACGCGCTCTGGGGTCCGGGTCAAGGCAGTTAACCGCTTTCGCCAATAATCTGCCGGTCGAAGTTTTACCCGTACCGCGTGGGCCGCAAAAAAGGTAGGCGTGACCGGTCCGGCCCGAAGCGATAGCGTTGCGGAGGGTGCGAGTAATCGCTTCCTGGCCGACCAGTTCATCGAAAGTCTGGGAGCGCCATTTGCGGTAAAGCGTCTGAGAGCGACTACCGTTTGGGCGGGAAGCTGTAGAAGGCGGTGGCGCGACAGGCAAGCCCCAATCAAAGCCCGGTAAAGCTCCATTTGAATCAGTGGTCATTTAATGGTCCCCGTTAAGTGCCGTTTGAAACGTTTATTCTCATATTATTTCTAATATTATACCCCAAAACAACCTGTCAGGAAAGATTAAGCAACTTTACGCTGAACTCAAAAACTTTGTGGTGGATAGTCTGGTGGATAAATTTGGTGGATAATTGAAACCAAAATAACCTGGGGGAAGGTTAATCGGCCTCCCCGTCATCAAAGGTTATACCTTCGTAAAGCGATGCCAGCGGAATTATTACTTCGCGGCTTACGAAAATTTGAAGGGTGTCGCTCAAACTTGCCAGGGGAGCTATTTCAATCCAGGAGTCATTATCAACGCGCCTGCGACATTCTACGCGGGCGCGTTCCGAATCAAGCATAATATAATAGATTAAGCTGGGAATTTTTTTGTATTCTTCGGATTTAGTATTACGGTCATAAACACGGGTAGAAGGACTTAACACCTCAAACAGGGCTACCGGGTTGGCAATAGTATATTCGTCATCTTTGTAATATTCCGGTTTCCCACAGATTATACCGGCATCAGGATAGGTTACGAATTCTTCGCCTTCCCGGCGTTTACGGCCTTTTGGGCGAGAAATTCCGGGTACGGCAACTTTCAGGTCGCTATTAAAAACCTGGCAGCCACTGCCCCTGAGTTGCGCTCTAAGCTCGGAAACCAAATTAACCGCAATCAGGCTATGCTTCAAGCTGCCACCAGCCATAGCGTAAACTTGGCCCTTAAAGTATTCCCGCTTAAAAGAAGACCGCTGTTCTTCCCAGAGGTATTCTTCGACAGTATAATATTGCTGGTCCGGTTGAAGCATGGTCAATCCTCATTTTTGCTACTTCTTTAAATCAATTTTAGCATAAAACTATTTGGCTGTCATAAACAAGGCTTGATACTTACCTGGCAACCTGCTATATTACAAAATAAGTTATCATACAGGTGAACATTTCAGCGGGATAGGAACAAATAAAATTCAATCCAGAGCGGTGTATTAGCGGCCTTACTGGCGAAAATTCGGAGTCAGGCCAGTATCATTGATGCAGCAGCCCTTGTATTTGGGGAAGATGTGAG
>JAYSYV010000024.1:0-2611 GCA_043727245.1 Chloroflexota bacterium
CCCGGAAGGGTCGCCCGCCTGGAAAGCCCCTCCATTTTGCCTGAAACCGACATAGCCGGTTATGCTAAACCTCCTGAGAATAAGACCGGTTTTACCACTTCTAGACAACCTTCGCCGGGATTTTCTTCCACCTCTGAGCCTGCCGAAGTAATACAAACTTTACATAATGAACTAACCATGCCACCTTTCTATCTGAAAGGAGGTGAAACCGGTCCTGGCACGCTAGTGCCTCTGCGCTCTTACGAAGAAAAAGAACTGGCTACGGAAGACCTGACTTTAAGCCTTGGTCCGGCTCATCCGGCCCTTTACGGCCCTCTCAGGCTGGTGCTAACCCTCGACGGTGAGCAAGTAGCGGTAGCCGAAGCTGATCCGGGTTACGCTCACCGGGGGCTGGAAAAGCTAGCCGAAGGTCAAGAACCTTCCAGCGCCCCGGCGTTTGGCGCGGCCCTTGACGCGCTGGCTCCGCTTTCAGGCACCCTCTCGGTAACTATGGCCCTTGAAAAAATGGCCGCTCCAGGCCTGACCCAGGTGCCTCTGCGGGCCGGTTTCCTGCGTGTAGTTGCCCTGGAGCTGGAACGCACGGCCAGCCACCTTTTCGCCCAGGCCCGAATGTTAAAAACCCTGGCTCTGGATGGACCGGCTCACAAAGTTCTGGACCTGTATGGCGAAGTCTCAGAGAGTTTAAGATTGGTGTGCGGGGAACCGACCTGGCGATTTATAGTGCCAGGTGGAGTCCGTTCTGATCTCAACGCGAACTTGCTGAGCCACCTTACCGGCCTGATTCGCCAGCTTCAAGCCTGGGTCAGGCAGGAACTAGGCCCTACGCCCGTCCGCTCCTTTGCCAACTTAATGTTCCGGTATAGTTTTAAGAGTCGTCTGGAAGGATTGGGAGTGCTTGGGCCTGCTGAGGCAGTAGAATTGGGATTTACCGGGCCTAACTTGCGAGCCAGCGGGCCATCTTTTGACTGGCGGGCTTCGTCTAGCCTGGGAAGTACCGGGCTACCCTATAGTGAGCTTGGTTTTAAGCCAACCTTCACAAGAAAAAGTAGTATTGGGGGGGATGCTTACAGCCGCTACCAGCTCAGGATAGAAGAGATTGCGGCCAGTTCCGCCCTGGTAGAACTGGCCCTGAAACACTTACCGGCCGGTTCTACAGAGATTGATTTAGACCTTGATAAAGCTTTTCTCCCTTCAAAGTTTGAAGGGTACAATGCAGGACCAGGCGAAGCCGGCGGCATCGTCGAGTCGCCCAGAGGGCTACTGGAAGCCCGACTGGCTCTTACTTTGAACCCGGCTGGAAAGATGGTAATCGAAAGGCTGCACTTCCGCTCGCCTTCCTGGCCGCACTTTCAGGCTTTACCCGGACTGATTACCGGCGCTCGCCTGCCGGACGCCCTGGCTATCATTAACTCGCTGGATGTGGCCCCGGATGAGGCGGAACGTTAATCATGAATGATCTTCTGACAGCTATTTTGACCGGCCTGGCCCAACTGGGAGCCGTCCTGGTAGGGGCTTACCTGGCGGCTTATCTTGATGCCCGGCTAAAGGCGGCTGCCAGCGGGGAAACTTCGGTCGGTATGGCCGGGCCGGGAGGTATCTTACAACCCCTGTCTGACGGGCTTAAGATCCTCTCCAGGCCGGAAGGTAGCCTCGCAAAAGCCGATAAGCTGTTATTTATTTCCGCACCGGTGTTAGCTTTTGGGTGTGTATTTTTAGTTTTTGGCATCGTTCCCTGGGGGCCGGATTTAATAGGCCGTGATTTGAATGTAGGGCTGTTCTTTTTCCTGGCGGTACTTGGCCCGGTGGTAGTGGCCCTGATGAATGCCGGCTGGGCCCAGAATTCCAAAGATGGGGTGCTCGCGTCCTTCCGGGCCGGGGCGAACCTGTTCAGTTATGAAATTACCATCGGGTTTGCCATCGTCGGTCCGGTAATGCAGGCCCAGTCTCTTTCAATGCAAAAAATCGTGGCCGGGCAGAGCGGCCTCTGGTACGGACTGGTCCAACCTCTAGGATTGGCTATTTACTTTGTAGCGGCTCTCATGATGAGCTTCCGCCCGCCTTTTGACCTGCCCCAGGCCGGTTCCGAACTGGGCGAAGGTTCGCTGGCGGAATATAGCGGAGCCCGTTACGGGCTATTCCGGCTGACTTTACAGGCTCTGGCCTTCCTCCTGGCGGCCGTAGGCGTGGCAATCTTCCTGGGAGGCTGGCAGGGGATGCCTTTTATAGGCTTTTTACTGCCCGGCTGGGCCTGGTTCACTCTTAAAGTCCTGGCTTTCCTGGCTCTGATGATCTGGGTGGGCTACCGCCTGCCTCGCCTGCGAGTTGACCAGATGCTAGCCCTTGCCTGGAAGATCATGCTGCCGCTGTCGCTACTGAATATTGTGCTGGTTGGTATCGTACTGCTGTTTATCTAAACGAACACGGGTACTCTATCAATCTAACGCTTAAAGAGTTTTCCGGCCCAGGTAAGTAAAGGCAAGATTTAGAGCAAATAGCCTAGCAGTTTGTCGGAAAGAGCCTTATTTTAGCCGGAATGGTACTACCTGTAGTTCTAAATTGACACGCTTTGTCTATAAGTGGTAGTCATTTTGATTACTCCGACAGGCTGCTA
>JAYSYV010000025.1:0-2603 GCA_043727245.1 Chloroflexota bacterium
AACCCTGCTGGGTATATTTAGTCTTAAAAGAGGCCGCGATTGGCAGCTCAAACCTTTTGATCTTGTTCTACTGAACTTGTCCGCTTTTCGGGCCGGGCATCTGGTGGCTTTCGATAAAGTTACCGAACCCCTGCGTCAGTCTTTTACCGAAGTCAAACAAGATGACAGCGGCGCGGGAGATACGGTAGTGCCTAAGGAAGGCTCCGGTGTTCAGAAGGCTATCGGCGAACTTCTGGCCTGTCCGACCTGTGTTGGAACCTGGGTTGGGGCTTTCATGACTTATGGTTTAATGCTTGTGCCAGGTCCGACCAGGGTTCTTATGACGATTCTAAGCAGCACCGGGATTGCCGAACTGCTGCACTCTTTAGGAGAAACTCTCAAATGGAACGGCCAGCTTGCCCGTAACCGGTCCGGCTCCGATTCCTAGACGATAGAGGTAAACTTTGGACGGTTCTTTACCTTTTATTCCCTATATCCCAATTGAAAAACACGGCGCGACCGGCGACCGGCGCAGCGCCACGCTGGTAGCCGCCGATGGCACTATAGACTGGCTTTGCTGGCCCAATTACGATAGTTCGACCTTTTTTGGCGCTATCCTGGATAGCGCTAAAGGAGGTTTCTGGCGTTTTGGGCCGTTTCATCCTTCTATGGGACAGCAGAAGTACCTTGATGAAAGCCCGGTGCTGCTGACGACCTGGGAAACTACCGAAGGTCGCCTGGAACTGGCCGATATAATGCCCTGGCCCCAGGACGAACGCGAACCGAGTCAGACCGAGCGTCGGGCGGTCATCCGGCGGATGCGCTGTACCAGGGGTAGTTTTGAAGTGGCGGCGGAATGTAAACCGCGCCTGGACTTTGAACACGCAGCCCGGGCCAGGCCGGTTGAGAGCGGTTTTCGGCTGGACTTTGCCGGTCACTTTCTCGGTCTATGGGCTTCTTTTCCGCTGGAAAATGGCTCGGACCGGGTTTACGGCTCAATTAAGCTAAAAGAGGGCGAAGAAGCCTGGCTGGTCCTGACCCTGGACGAAGCCCCAGCTTTATGGAACCTGACCGAAGCCCAATCCGCCTTCAAATTCAGCCAGGAATACTGGCATAACTGGGTCAGGCATCTGGTTTACACCGGGCCGCGTGGACATAAAGTTCGCCATTCGGCCATGATTTTACATTTGCTGAGTTTCGCGCCTACCGGGTCAACCGTAGCCGCCCCGACCACTTCTCTGCCGGAACGTATTGGCGGCGAACGCAACTATGATTACCGCTTTGCCTGGGTTCGGGATGCCTCACTATCCCTGTCGATTCTCTCGTTATTGGGCAAGACCCAGGCCGCCTGGCGCTACCTGGAATGGCTCTCCGGCGTTAGCTCCTCGACCGATGCCCCTATCCAGGTGGTCTATACGGTCGAAGGTAAGACCAAACTGGACGAACAAGAATTGAATGGGCTGGCCGGTTATCGCCAATCGAAACCGGTTCGTATGGGCAACCGGGCGTATAAACAACGCCAGCTTGATTCTTTGGGCTACTTAATCGAATGTGGTCTGACCTATGTTGAACAGGGTTGCGTTTGGACGGATCAATACTGGCAAATGACTCTTAAAGCGGTCAATTATATCCTGGAAAACTGGCAAAAACCGGATAACGGCATCTGGGAATTACCCCACGAAGACCACTATGTCAGCAGCAAAGTAATGAGCTGGGTCGCCCTGGACCGGGCCATTAAATTGGCTAGAAAGACCGGCCATGAATCCGAGATAGACGGCTGGCAGCTTACTGCCGACCAAATTCACGCCGAAGTTATGGAGCGCGGTTGGAGCGAGAAGCTCCAGTCTTTCCGGCAGCGCTACGACCATGATAACCTGGACGCTTCGGTTTTACTTGTCTCGGTTATGGAATTTCTACCGGGCGACCACCCTAGGGTTCTGGCAACCCTCGACCGCCTTACGGCCTCACTCACGATTGACGGTTTTGTCTATCGCTTCGACCCCACCGAAACGCCCGGCCACGAGCCTTTAGCGGTCGGGGATTTTGAAGGGGCTTTTCTACCCTGCACTTTCTGGCTGGCGAACGCTTACGCCAGGGCCGGGCGGCTTAAAGAGGCTGAAGCTATTCTGGCAAAAACCGAGGAATTAGCCGGGGAAACCGGGCTTTTTGCCGAGGAAGTGGACTCCCGCAGCGGTGCTTTCCTGGGTAACTCGCCCATGATTTTCTCCCACGCCGAGTATTTAGGCGCGGTCTTAACTCTGGCAAACCAGAAGAAGTTTGACCAGGCCCGGCTGCTGGTCGGCCAGACCATCCAGCGAGTCGGTAAAATGATCGGGTTGGATGAACCGGCCAAGCACGAATAATTCTTCTGTAACTTATAAATCTATATAACAGAAAGGGGTTTGGTTATGGCCGAGCTTAACTATGATCTGCTGGTGATTGGCGGTGGCGCGGCAGGTAGTTCGGCCTTAATTAACTTGCAGGACCGGGGCTACAAATTGGCCCTGGTCGAGCGAGATAAACTGGGTGGAACCTGCCTTAACTACGGTTGCGACCCTACCAAGACCTTGCTGTATATTGCCTCGCAACTGCATAAAGCCCAACATGCCGAGCGCTACGGCCTA
>JAYSYV010000026.1:0-2603 GCA_043727245.1 Chloroflexota bacterium
GCCGTATCAGCCAGACCCAAAAGGCAAGGTAAAAACAGGCAAACCAATAAAATTAAAGACCAGGGGCGTTTTTTCGGACAATTCCCCATTTAACAATACCTTAGTGCTTGTACAAAGTTCCTTCAACCTGCTGAACATCAATTGGACAAAATCTAACTGATTCAAAGATTTGTGTCAAATTTCAGGTGGTCCTGGCGGTTAAAGGGCCAGATGTGACTAATTTGGCTGTAATACTTGTTTTAAAAAGGCTTTAATCCCAGGAAAATAACGCTATAATGGTAGTACAATCGTGCTTCAAATTTCCCTGGTAAAAAATGGCATCTATTTCAGTTAATCAACAGTAATCAGGAGCGGCGTAATGAACCCAACCCCTCAACCGTTTACCCTTTCATTTATAGTTTTGCTCTTTTCGCTGCCCAGGCCGCCTTCTTTACCTTCGGTCCCCTCATTACCCAGTCCTAATCTTCCTTCCATGCCCAGTCCCAACCTACCTTCGATACAAGGTCCGAACTTCCAGGCTCCAAGTTTTCAAGGCCCATCCCTGAACGGCACGAGCCTTCAAGGCCCGTCGTTTCAAGGTCCACAGGTCCAGGGTCCGTCCTACTCAGGACCGAGTTATCAAGGCCGGGCCGGTTCAACTGAAGCCGGGAAAAGGGCCGGTTTCTGGTTGGGTGTGCTTATTTTTCTGTGGTCGCTGGCTATTGTGGCCCTCATTGTGCTGGTTTTGTACATAGCCGGGGTGAATATTAACCCGTTTAACTTCCAGAAATATAAAGCCCAGGATGTTTTAACTAGCTTTAACAACGCCGGTCTGGAAGTTATCAAACCGGTTGCCTACGGTACGACCAACGGTTTTGGAAACCAGGCTGTCCCATTTAGCTACCAGGACGGAGCTAATTTCACGATTCCTTCGTCCGGCTCCGGTGGAACGGGCGGCATAACCAGCTTCACTTCCGGCTCCGAACTGAATAAAGCGAAAGCTTTCCTGGCCGACCCCTCCAAAAACAATTCTATTACCTACCGGATTTATACTAAAGATAATATTCTAATTTATTTCAATGTAACGACCGAAGCGAAAGCCAAACAATACGAGGCGACCCTGCTCAGTTTGAAGTAATTGGCCTAAATTCGGGCAAGGCCGGGTTATAGTAATTATCAACGTTAGGCTGGTCATTATCCAGCAGGCGCTTTTCATTACGCAGCACCTCATTGCCAAGCAAGCCGAACTCTACATAAGCCGCTCGACCGTTGGCAACCGGGTGAAACTCGGCCCTGGCCCGCTCAAAATATTGGATCTGGAAAATCTCACCGCTCTCCGGGGTTTTTTCATTGTAGACCTCGGTTAGCGGTAGCCCGATAATTTTAAGGCCGCCTTGTTTGTTCCACTCATCGAGAATCAGACCGCTCACGCGATGGCGGGTTTCGCTAAACCACCGCGACCCTACTTCGGTTACTCCGGGCGCTTCTTCGAGCTGTAAATTCTGAACCGCCGACCGGTTATCCTGGTCAAACCAGCCCTTTGCGGTTAGCATCTGCTTGCCGAGCAGTCCAAATAATACCTGATAGGGCGTGCCTTTGTTTTCGGAGTGGTACTCCATCCGTACCCGCTCAAAATATTGGACCAGATAATAATGCCCGTCGGCAGGGTTTTTTTCATAAAACTGACCTGTTACCGGGAAGCCAAAGAGCTTCAAACCCCCTTGCTGGTACGCTTCTTTGAAGACATCTCGCACCGTATGTCCGGTCTGGGGAAAGACTAAAAGGTTCGGTCCAGACTCCGGCTGAGGAGGTAAGGGGCGTTTGTTATAGTTTTTGAAGGTGTCGTAGAAGGGTTGTTTTGGCTCAAACTGATCGTCTTTGTTGAGCGGACGCTTCCAGTAAACGTCTTCTTTTACCCTTAACAATCCATAAAACTCGGCAGTCCAATCGTGCAGCATATGAAGATGAACCATCGTGATATAAGGACGGCGGGCTACCCAATCGAAAGTATCTACCAGATACAAACTCTGCTTTTCGGGGGTACTTTCCCAGCCTACCTCGGTCAGCCAGATTGGCTTATTGGCATCGCCCTTATCCACCATAATCTGCCGCAGGTAGTCCACCCGATTCTTTCGGATACCCGCAAAAGGCGCGTCCAAAGTTGGAGGGGGAACGGTCATTTGGTAAGGGTGGTAGGCTACGGCATCCCAGGGCCGCATAGCAAAGTTAGTATCAGAGTAGTTATACAGCCAATCAATATATTCAGGCCCGACCAGGGTAGTAGCGGCCACATTTAAAGTGTTATCCACCTTTTTGACAGCATCATAAAAGGTTCTTAGCCAGGTTGCATAAATCGCAACGTCATATTTCCCCATGTGAGGCCACCAGTCGGGTTCGTTCCAGAATTCCCAATTACGGATGAAGGGGTAGTGTTTGGCTGTGGCGCTTGCCAGTTGCGCCATCCTGGGGAGAAATTGCGGGTCAGCATCACAGTCCAGATCACTTTTGGCGCATTCGGCCTGGTTCCGACTGGCCCAAACCGGCATAGTCACAAACTCGGCTACAATTTCAAAGCCTTCGTCTTGCAGTCGGTTGAGCAGCCTATCATATAAATTCCAATCGTA
>JAYSYV010000027.1:0-2601 GCA_043727245.1 Chloroflexota bacterium
TCAACTATATGAGGGTCGCCGGGACTTCCTTTGCTGCTCCGCAGGTGGCCGCCGCCGCCGCGTTGCTTTTGCAATCGGAACCCGACCTGACACCTGACCAGGTGAAGTATCGCCTGAAAGCGACCGCTTTATCCGGCAAAGCGCAAGGAAGCTGGGACAAGCGGGCTGCCTGGCCTGGTTACGACGCGGCTACGGCTGGCGCAGGCTACCTGGACATCTACGCGGCTGTTACTCAGAAGCAGATTACCGGTAGCGCGAACGAAAATATTCCGATCAGTAAACTCTTATGGAGTGGCGACTCCCCGGTAAACTGGTCCTCGGTAAACTGGTCCTCGGTAAACTGGTCTTCGGTCAATTGGTCTTCGGTCAATTGGTCCTCGGTAAACTGGTCCTCGGTAAACTGGTCTTCCGTAAACTGGTCTGGCGATTACTGGGGTAAGTAATTACGCTGACAAAAGACCGGCTTTCAGGTGAAAATATCTGAAAGCCGGTCTTTTTTATTTTAAGTTAAGCAACTTATAACCTTGATTAGCCTTCTACGACTACCTGGCAGGTCATTTCCATGGCCGGATTATCTTCATGCGGATCCCAGCCGAAGCGCGAACGGGGGTCGTTGATATTATCAAAGAAATTACCGCTGATAGTGGTTTTGACCTGGCCCTGCAACTGGCCGCCCCGGATGATCAGGCACCGCGGCGCAGAAAGTGAAAAGCGGCCGCTGGTGCTATCCTGGGTGTGCATTCCCAGGACAGTATAAATCAGCAGACCGTTGTCCACATTTTCGACCATCTCTTGCAGGCTCTGGCGGTGGCCTTCGTCGGCTATTTCGATGTAGAGGCCACCGCCGACCGTGGGTGGGAACCCGGTAATTCCGGCGTATTTCAGGTCCAGGGCTGGGGCAATAAGTTTGCCCCGCTCAACCAGAGGTGCGCGGCCTCCCGGTATTCCTTCACCCGTAACCCGGCTGGAACTGCCTTCAAAAGGCCGCGTTCCATCCACTACCAGGGAAATATCCTCGCGAATGACCTGTTTATTTTCCTTAAAGTCGTCCAGGGTATAGGCCGACTGCCGGTTAAAGACTCCGCTGCCAGAAAGATTGCCGCCGATATACTGGCCGATAAAAGAACCGGCCAACCCGGTATCCAATATGACCCGGCTACCGGCTGGGTCGGACTGAAAAGTGCCGACTCTTTTAAGCTGGGCCGTCACTTGCCGCACGTCCTTTAGAATCCGGTCCAGTTCTTCTTCGGGGGCCAGGCGGCGTTTGCTGTAGCCGTTGCCGTAGAGGCTATCGGCGTAGAAGGAATAATTGAACATGCTGCTCGGATAGCTGATGTCCAGGCCGCGTGAATTACGCAAAAAACGCTGACTGCTGCTGGCGCTGGCCCCGGCATCCAGGAATTCTATCTCGCCGGAGCCGCGCAGTTCTTTTTCTCCGGCCTGCAAGATTTTGAATAATAGTTCCGTTTCGCCCTGGACCAGCGGCTCAATCCCGGCATCGTACATTTCCACTTCGGGATAGCTGGGGTCGGGCTGGCGAATATCGGGGGCGCGGTCGTCACTGTAGGCGCTCTCCCGCCATTCGCGCAGCCGCATTTCAAAATCCGGGATGGTCAGCCGGTCCACCGAAGCATTCGAGCGCTTTTCGTCATCCCAAACCAGATATAGCCCGCCGCCCAGGCTGTCGCGGGCGGTCGGTGGTCCGTAGACACTGCCAAGTTTGTTATCAACAATTGATAGGGAAACCGAGCGGCCTTCGGAAACATCGAAGCGCCAGCCCTTCAACCGGGGCAGACCGGCCCACTCACCTCGTCCTGCTCGTTCCAGCAGCGCGGCCAGTTGTTCGGCGTAGTTGTCAGTTTGTGGCATTTTAGCTGGCTCCTCCAATCGTGACGTTATCGTTGTGGTCCACCACCACAAAGCTGTGCGCTCCACCACTGCTTGGCACGCTCTGGCCGCCTTTGCCGCAGTGACCCATAGCGTCCAGGTGCAAGGGGCCGAGGCCGCCCAGGATAGAATGTAAAGCCGCCAGGACTTTGCCGCTGAAGATGGCCGGTTGGTAGAGCGGCAAATCTGGCTGGCTCAGGTCATAAATGGCGGCGCAGTTAAAGACAAAATCGCCGTCTTTAGGGTTAACCTGCCCGCCTTTGTACCCGGCTAAATACAGGGCCGGTTCGCCTTCTTTGAGCAGGCCATTCGCCAGCAGAGTTTCGCGCAATTCTTCGGGCGTGACCAGTTCAAAGCGCGTTTCAAATTTCACCGGGTCTTTAACCGTAATCCGAATATTAGTCATGCGGGGTAGCGGCAAGTTGCGGTAGCTTTCGATGCGTTCGGCCCCGCTGATTGGCACTCCGGCCTTGCCCGCCGAAAAGAGGTCGCCCAGCCCGGCTTGCAAGATGCCATCCTTTAGAATTTCAACCGTCCGGCGGGGCATTCCGTTGGCGCTGATGGGTTGGTAGGCGTAGTCGCCCAGCACCGGCCCGTCAGTTATGGTTACAATCGAGGCGGCCATTTTTTCGCCTATCCGCATTATGCCTTTGTTGCCCAGGATAGAGGTTTCCATACCGTCGGTTTCGCTGGCATGGCCGAAAGCTTCGTGGG
>JAYSYV010000028.1:0-2598 GCA_043727245.1 Chloroflexota bacterium
GCTTTTTCGACCCGGCCTTCTTCGCCTACCTGGAAGATGCTGATTTAGCCTGGCGGCTGCGGCTGGCCGGGTGGCCGACCATCTACCTGCCTTCTTCGCCGGTCTGGCACGAATACAGCGGCACGGGCGGGCAAGGTTCGCCTTTCAAGAATTTTCAGTTGGGCCGCAACCGGTCCTGGGTCATTCTAAAGAACTGGCCGGGGAAACTCTTGCTGCGGCATGGCCTTTCGATTCTTTTTTACGACCTGGCCGCCAGCGTTTACACCTTACTGAAAGGCGACATTCAACCAAGCCGGGGCCGCCTGGTATCTTTGGCTCCCAAACACCTGGGCCGAGTCTGGCGGCAGCGCCGGGAAATCCAGCGAAACCGCAAAGCAAGTTTGGCCGAACTGGAAAAATGGCTAATAGAGGCTCCCGGTCTGCGGGAAAACCTGCGCTTGCGTAAATCGGCTGATAACCTGGCAGCACCAAATCTATGAGCAAAATTAAGCGTTTCCGGCTCCGCCTGGGACTGGTCTGGCTGGGACTGGCCCTGATTTCGGTACTGGCCTATCTTTTATTCAGCCTTAGCGCTACTCCAGCCGGGTTCCCTTTGGATGATGGCTGGATTCATCAGGTTTTCGCCCGTAACCTGGCCCAAAACGGCGAATTCGCCTACAATTTGGGCCAGCCGGTAGCCGGTTCGACCTCACCCCTCTGGACTTTCCTGTTGGCCCCCGGTTACTGGCTTCCCGGCTTTTACATGGCCTGGACTTATGCGCTGGGCCTGGTTTTCCTGGCCCTGACCGCCGGGGAAAGTACCCGTCTGGCCGCTTATTTGAGCAAGCGCCGGAGAGTAGCCCTGGTGGCTGGGCTGTTTACCCTGTTGGACTGGCGGCTGGTCTGGGCCGGGGCCAGCGGCATGGAAACCTTACTTTTCAGCTTTGGCTCACTCTTTCTTACGCGCTACTACCTGACTCATTTCCCTTTAGTTGCGCCAGTCGCAACGGATGATACCCCAACCCATCCGGCTAAAATTCCACCGCTGCTTTTACTCGGCCTGATTGGCGGACTTTTAACCCTGGTCCGGCCTGAGGGCATGGTATTGCTGGGACTGGCCGCGCTGGATGCCGGGTGGCGCAACCGCCGGGAAATAACCAGCCTTTTTAAGACCTGGGGCTGGCTGCTGCTGGGCTGGCTGATTCCGGTCCTGCCGTACTTTGCCTTCAACTATGCCCTGAGCGGTTCGCTCCTGCCCAACACCTTCGGGGCCAAAATCAGCGGTTATGCCGACCTTTCGCCGGATGGAATACTAAATTTCCTGAGCAAAGCCCTGTTCCAGCTTTTCCTGGCCGGACCCCTCATCTTTTTAGGGCCGGGTCTGCTCTTTTGTTTACCCTTCATCAGGGCTAAAAAGCTGGATTGGCGCGGGTTGGCCTGGCCGCTGGTCTTGCTTATCTTGTATGCCGTGCGCTTACCCGTAACTTACCAGCACGCCCGCTACCTGATGCCGCTGATTCCTTTCCTGGTAGTTTATGGCGTTGTCGGTGGGAGAGAGTGCCTGGAAGCCTTAAAAATCCTGAAGCTTCCCCGGCTGGCCTACTTCGGACCCTGGATAGTAACACTGGCCTATATTCTGTGGTGGGTGCTGGGTGCTATTTCGTACCAATTTGATGTAAAATTGATTAACGATGAACAGGTCCGGGTAGCTCAATGGCTATCCCAGAATACGCCCTCCGGCGCAATCGTCGCCACCCACGACATCGGGGCCATCGGCTACTTAAGCGGACGAAAAGTGGTGGATACAGCCGGGTTGGTAAGCCCGGAGTTCGTGCCGATTGTGCGCGATCAGGCGGCTATCCTGGCAAAGCTGGAAGCCGAGAAAGTAGATTACTTTGCTATGCTGCCAACATGGTATCCCGACCTGTATCTTCAACTGGAAAAACGGCAGGCTCCGGTCTTTCAGCCGCAAGAAACTTACCTGGCCCAATTTGGTGAAAAAAATATGGTGGTCTTTAAGCTAAAATAAGATGAACTATCATGAAGCCCTGGATTATCTAAACAATTTTACGAACTACGAGAAAGTGCCGATGCCGCCACCCTCGGCCAATGCCTTTAACCTGGAAAGGGTCTGGCGCTTCCTGGAACTGCTGGGCAATCCCCAGAAGCGTTATCCTTCGATAGTTATCGCCGGGACCAAAGGCAAAGGCTCGACTGCCATCCTGGTTGCTTCGGCTCTCCAACAGGGCGGCTACCGGGTCGGCCTCTATACCCAACCCCACCTGCACTCCTACCGCGAACGCATGCGGATTAATAATGAACTCATCAGCCAGGAAGAATTAACCGCCCTGGTGGAAGGTATGCGCCCTGTCGTAGAAACGATGTTAACCGAAGCCGACCAGTGGGGTACTATCACCAGTTACGAAATCGGGACGGCCCTGGCCCTGCTTTTTTTCGCTCGGCAGCCGGTGGATATAGCCGTACTCGAAATCGGGTTGGGCGGCAGACTGGATGCCGTGAACGCAGTCACGCCGCTGGTATCGGTTATCACCTCGCTTTCGCTGGACCATATGGCGGTCCTGGGCGACACTATCGAACAAATTGCCTTTGAAAAAGGCG
>JAYSYV010000029.1:0-2598 GCA_043727245.1 Chloroflexota bacterium
TTAAGTTCTCCCGATGGACGTGGTGGAAACGCCGTAACGGCCTGGTCAAAAACTGATCTGAATTACCCTGACGGAAGCTTAAGTGCGGGTAAAGATAAGCTGCCTGGCGGCCTGACCTTTAACCTGGCCTACGGTGTCCCGACCGCTTTTCAATTGATGGATACGACCAGCAACTTTAATATCTATAAGTACAAAGACGCGCTGTCCAATTACTTTACGGTCGATACTTCGGTAATAGCAAATTCCGATAAAGACGCCTTCAGTCTTGCCACAGACCCTAAATTCGACCCATACAAAAGTGTCATATTGAATCCTAACGAGCCTGGGGCCGAGAAACAGCCCATCACAACAGCCGTCGCTACTAATGCGCCGCCAGCTACGATTCTTTCAGAAGAAGCGGATAGGGTTCAGCTAAAAGTAAACCGGAGCCAGCCGGGCTATTTAGTGCTGGCAAAAACCTATTATCCCGGCTGGAAAGCCAGAGTTAACGGGGTAGACCAGCCGGTACTCAGAGCTAATTATGCTTTCAGCGCCATCAAAGTCGGAACGGGGGAGAGCCAGGTCGAATTCTATTATGACCCTGACTCGTTTAAATACGGGCTGCTTATTGCAGCCGTCTGCTTTCTCATCAGTTTGATAATAATAATAGTTGTCACGGTATTTAACCGTCGCGTCCAAGCCAGCTTTACTGCTTCAACCTCAGTTTCGTCCAGCAAACCGCAAGTTGATCTCCCAGACGAGGCTACCAATCCAGCTTCTAGCTTAAATGACAAAACTAATGACTTGTAGACTACTATGAAAGTTACCGGGCCTTACTGGTACAACGTTTCAAAGAAGGTCCGGAAGAAGCTGACGGGCTGGACCGTGCTTAAACTTTTTTAGGCCAGCGAACCCGACTGGTCAGCCTGATTAGTAAAACTTTAACTACTGAGAGTGTGTTGGAAAGAGTAGACTCCAGACGGTGGCGCTGAGTCACCGCTTCCTGATACAAAAAGTTTACTTCTTCTAGTTGCCGGACTTTTTCAGTGTAAGCAGTTTCAACCTCTTTGGCATATTTAGCCGCTTCCAGAAATTTATCTTCCGCTTTTTTTAGCTGCTCCAGATTACTCAAGGCCTGCCACTGGCTAGCCCGGTCAGGGCTTTTGGCCGCCTGATTAAGTTTAGCCTGTTTATCTTGCAGGGTTAAGCTGGCTTCGTTTACCTGGTTTGAACGAGTACCGGTAGCGTAGTCAGCGGCGTGATAGGGTTGCACACAATAATTAATCAAGGGTTGGACTACTTTTTGCCAGGCCATGGCCGGCTGTACTTGCTCGAAGATTGCCTTATAGCTAAGTTTCAAATTCGGTTGATCTAACAGTTTCAAGATAATCCGAGTTACCTGGGCTACGTCACCTTCATCTACCACATAGCCCAACTGATATTGACTGACTAACTCACTCATTGAGTCACCTTTGGTCGTAATAATAGGTAAAGAGGCCCAGATATAATCAAAAATACGGGTTCTCAGGGAGAACCGGGTTTCAATATGGTCCAGGTGTAAACTCACGCCCAGATCAGCTTCCATCAGGTAGTTCTGGCGCTCCTCATAAGGCGTCCAGTCATTGAAAAAGACATACCGGTCTAATAAATTAAGTTCACGCGCCAGATCAATCGTATCCTGGCAGGCTTTCATGGGCGGTATTACCGGGTTAGGATGCTTGACACCCATAAAGTACAGTTTAACATCGGTACGCTGCTTAACCACCCCGGCCATGGCCCGAATCAGGGTTAGTGCGTCAAACCATTCCCAGATACCACCTCCCCAGATCAGCACCTTATCGTCAGCGGCAATACCAGGATGGACCCCCTTTAATACCGGGCGCTGGTGTTGGGGAGGCGTCTGAGACAGGCCAAAGGGTGTCAGGTCTATAAGTTTACGAAAACTCGGATCAACATCATTGGTATAGGGGTTAACCCGGCCAACCGCGCTAAGCGCTCCTAGCCAGTAATCCCGCTGTTTTTCACTACCGCATATAAAGAAGTCTCCCAGGGCCAGTTGTTCATTAACAATATCGGTTTCAAGCTGATTATAGTACTGCCGCTCGTCCATTTCCTTATAACGGCGGTACTGGATGTTTTCCAGCACAAAAGGGTCGTACAAATCGACTACCATACACTGGGTAAGGGTTTTTAGCCGGGAGAAGTCGTACAGTAAATTACCCTGGATTATAATAACCCCGCTGGCACGCGCTAAGGTATATAATTTACGCTCGCCTCTTTCCCCGGCAGCATAGGTTTCTAACAACAAATCTTGCGGGGCGCCAGGTGGTAAGATCGATCCAGCGGGAGCAGCCAACGTCAAACGGGTATGGGGGTGGAGTATACGCGCCAGTTCATAGTATCTAATACCCGGTCCGGCCATTTTTGGCCCAATAAGATCGCTACTAACCAGTAAAACAGCGGTTTTTGGTTTCTGAGAGGTTTGTGTCGACATTATTAATCCTTGCATTGTTTCTCTCTAAGCCTTATCAAAGGTGAACAGGCTATTTTAGTATGGTATGTATGTTTTGTTTATACATCCGTCTTGAGCTGGTCTTGGTCTTCTTTTACAAGACCTGG
>JAYSYV010000030.1:0-2596 GCA_043727245.1 Chloroflexota bacterium
GTTTGCGGTTTGCCGGTAGCAAACAGATTTTTCAAGGGAATAGCCGCGCTACTTTCCCATTGCAGAAATTTGCCTTTGTCATCCGTTTGACAGTAGGTACTAACCTCAATGTTACTGACTTTAATCTGGACATTCTTTGTACCGGCTGCCAATGGTTGAAGTACCAGGGTTTGTTCCTGGGCACCGGCCGGGGTTGAATTGTCGCCCAGAAAGTTGGAGGATGGCGGCTGGAAAGGCATATTGGTTAATGGTAACACTTCCTGACCCTGGCTATCTAATACCGTGATACCCACTTCGCTAGGAAAAGAATAGCTGGGTGTCTTCCAGCCGGCCCCGCTAGGATTCGCTGGGCGATTCGGCTCTGGATAAACCCTGACCACTAAAACCGTCCGATCTGAGCCAAAATAACCATAAGGAACTGTAAGGTTTATATTTTTGTCTTTAGTAGTGTACTTACCAGGGTCAAAGACAGTAGGTTGAGGGAGACCAGCTTCTTTTATCTTAATAAGATTGATTTGAGGATTACCATTTAAGGTAAAAGGTAGACTGGAGTCAGGAGTAAAACTTAGTTTTTTGACAGTTGAGGGTAAACTCGCGGCATAGGCCCACCAGGTTGCACCGTTAAGATTGCGGTTGTTAACAGGGATTGGAATAGAAGAACTAATTTTTACCGGATAGGCTTGTCCCAGTTCATCCTTTAACATTCCAACTCCTCTGCCATCAGTTGAAACACCATTATTATTTGCATTGAAACTAAGGTTGTCCCCACTTATCTGAATAGCCAGTTTTGTAGTGTTACTATCAGTTACCAGCCACAAAATTTGAAAGTTGGCTTCTCGGGAAGCCGTTTGGACCGGTGCGGAAGGGTCGGCACTCACCTGAGTTGAGTCGGCTCCAATATGGAAAGTATTATCCGGTCCAAGATAAAAATTACTGGCTACAGTCGCCTTGACGGAGGCTGAGGAAGGCGAGGTATTGAGCTGGGACGCTGCCCTTGTTTGCGAAGTAGAAACAGGTAAATCTTGGGAGTCCGGCTGGACAACTGAGATTATCAAAAAGCTTAATATCAAAATGACAGCTACAGAAAGACTGAGGACCGCCAGGGGTTGTAGTTTCCCCTGCGCTGGTGTTTTTCTTGAAGAATTTAATTGAGCCTTGCCTGTCTTATTTACCAGAGCAAAATTAAATTGGTTTTTGGATAACTTTAGTTCTTGTTGACGATTATCAATTTCATCCCAACTATGGGCTGAGGTCAGTAAATGCTGGCGCACCAGGTTCTGGGCCTGTTTTAGATCAGGATTAACCTTCGATGCGTATTCATTAAGGGTATTGGTTAGCTGGTTTTCTATTTGTTCATTCATTTTCTTTGCAACCTACTTATTCAAGTTTTCTTGATTTTTGTATTCCCAACCCTGTAGCCTTTTAGAAGGTAGGTGGTTAAGGGTTTTCTTGACTGATTAATGAACGCAACCGTTTACGGGCAGCGTGCAAGCGCCATTTCACAGTGCCTGGTGGACTCCCTTGCTGTTCGGCAATTTCAGCCTCGCTGAAACCAAGGTAATAGCGCAACACTATAACAGCGCGTTGTTCGGCCTTTAGCTTGGCTAGAATTTGCCAGATTTCGCGATGTGCTTCGGCTTTTTCAAAAATTAAATCAGGTAATGCCTCAGTGGCGTCAGCCAAAGTACTCAGGTAATCGGCCAGCGGATCCCCTGAAGAAGAAGAAAATTGGTCTAACGAGACGGTGCGGGTCAGGCGTTTAGCTGCCAGGATTGCATCATTTACGACTATTCGAAAAAACCAGCGGTTAAAAGGACGTGAGGGATCATACTGGGCAACCCGTTCGAAGACCCGAATAAAAGCGCCCTGGACAATATCTTCGGCCAGGCTTTCATCTCGTATGACCAGGTAAGCTGTTCTGACGGCCTGGACATAATACTTTTCCATAAGAAATTCCAGGGCAGAGATGTCTCCCTGTTTAAGGCGACTTATGGCTTTTTCTTCATCCATATCCATGTAGCATTTTACCCTTTGCCAATTTCGAATAAGTTGTAATAACCTCAGTCTAGATACCGCTACCAGTAATATTAGTCAGGGGGCAAAAAGGTTTGCATTTAAACAGCCAATTTCTAAAGTAATTCAATTTTTGTTTAGCTGGCGGTCTTTTGGCGGACACAAACTGCTTAGGCTACTACACAAACATTTATTTAGGAAAGGTCAAATCTGAAGTTGATCAGTATCCAGACACTAACTGAGTCTGACGAACTTTGATTGGTGTGCTAAGTTAAATACGGGGTTTGCTCAGTTTTTGGATAATTCCGGTCGCTAAAGGAGTTTAGGCTATTCTAAAGCCTTATTTTCTAAAACAAAAGGGCTCTTTTTAATTACTGAAGGTGCAAATTTTAGTTTTGAACTCAATCTTTATTAACATTAACGCTAATAGACCGTCCCTGTCCAGATTATGCTCTGACCCCGTATTCTTCAATCGCGTCAGCAAAACCGTCCGCAAGCTTATCTTGAACTTTATCGCTGTTTAAGAGAGCAGCCTCGGTGTCATTGGTGATGAAAAGAGTTTCGGTGAGGGCACCTGGCATAC
>JAYSYV010000031.1:0-7971 GCA_043727245.1 Chloroflexota bacterium
CGTTAAACTGGTCGCCGTAGAGTACCGCGCCCAGCGGCCCGTTCATGGTCAGCAGCAGGAAAACCGCCGGAATAGCTAATTCGGCCAGGCGAATTAATCCTGGCCGGAAATTGAAGTGGGCCAGACGGGGCGCGACCAATCTATCCCAGGCCCAGACACTGAACAGGGCCGCGAAAAGGGCGCTGTAGAGGGTCAGCGGCAAAACGTTCCGCTGGTAAATCAGCCGGTACGAGTTAATGCTCAGAAGATAGAGTAGGGGGAAACTCAGAGCCAGCAGGTCGGCTCGATAGTGGCGGAAGGCCAGCAGCAACACGCCGCCCCCGGCCAACAGGCAAAGCCACAAACTATCATTCCAGATAACCTGTAAATTGCCCAGCCAGGGATAATCGGTGGCGTATTCCACGGTTGAAAGGCGATACTTGGTAATATTGGTTCCGAAAGCGTCGCTATAACCTTTGACCCGCGCCAGGACATAGGGGGTTGTCGCTACAAAAGTCAGGCCCGCACTGAGTAAAGTCAGTCCCAGGCCCGGCGAAAGAACGCTTTTCAGCCGGTTGGACCAACGTTCCTGACCGGTTTTAAGCATTCGCAGCAAGTGGGCGGTTAGCGGCAAAATCAGCACGGCAATACCGTTCCACTTCGTACCCAGGGCTAACCCGGTCAGCAAACCGGCCACGACATAATCCTTCAAGCGGCCTTTCTGGACGATATTCCAGGCCGGCCAGAGCGCGACCAGGGTCAGGGTAGCCATCGGCATATCTACGGCCACATAGTGGGAATGTTCGGTTGCCAGGGCCGAAAAGGCAATAAACCCGGCGGCCAGCACTCCGGCCCGTCGGTCGTGCCAGATTTTCTTAACCAGCAGGTAGGCTAGCGGAATAGCGGCGGTCCCCCAAAACGCGGTATAAGTGCGTTCCCACAGGTAGAGTTGCGGGGCGGTCGTGATGGCGAATGTTTTGTCGGGCAGGTCGTTTAAGCCGCTATAAACGGCTGTAAAACTTCCCCACACAAAATGCAGGATGGCTATCAGGGCTTCCTGATACAGATAAAAGCTTGGATAGTAATACATTTGAGGGTCGAAATCGCCGGTCTTGAGCAGATGCGTGCCGACATCTACGGTCAGGTTTTCGTCGGAAGGAATAATGTAGGGCAAACCGTTTTTCTGGCCCCATATCCGCAGCCACAGGCCCAGCAGGGTAAAAAAAACGACTGCCAGACCGTAAGGTGAAAGACCCTGGTAAAAGCGGACGAACCGGGCGGCCAGTTGTTGCCGGGATTGGGTTGGGTTTTGGAGAGCCGGGCGCAAGATTGTCGTAAGCAGGGCAGCGAAAAAAAGCAGCCAGACTCCGGTTTCTCCCACCAGCCACAATTTGCCTCGTCCCAACTGGACGGCCAGGGACAGCAAAAATATAACCACTAGCCCCAGATTTAGAAAAACCGGCCAGCGCAGTGGTTCTAGTCTAACCGGCGGTTTCACTGGTGGCTCTGGCGTAGTCTGCTCTTTTAAAGATAGTTTCATTTGCCCTGAAGATATTAGCCCATACTCAAACCCGGTACACCTGAACCGGAACAGGGGTAGTATCTCATAATTATTAGAAATGTTCCAACAGCGGAAAAGGTTAAATTTAGAGGCATGAATTTAACGAGGGTTGCTTGAAGGCCAATGAGCCACCAGCATCACCCCAAAGAGCAGCACCAGGAAAATAACCGAAGCGGTCAGGGTAGTGTTGGCATCCAGCCAGCCTCTGGCAAACCCGAAACTGAGCGACATGGTTATTACCAGAATAACGACAAGGGTTGCAATCAGCCAGCCACTATGACCGTTGCGGGTGATGCGTTTAAGAAAATCAGCGGACTGGGAAGGTTCGTTTGAAGGGGTTAACGATGAATTCCTGGGCAGGGTTTGACCGGGTTGACTAGCTATACCGGCCAACAAAGAGCGGTTAGAAACCACCCGGAAATTATAGGTAGGCGCAGCAGGATTGCTGATATGGTCGAGGGTTTGATTAGCTATCTCAAACTGGCCTCGCTCCATCTCATCAGACATAGCGTTCAACTCCAGCAAGCCCGGTTTCAGGATTGACCTGAATTCAACCGGAGTACAACGTTTTTAGTTAAGAAATTATGGGTTAAAGCGTAATAAAAACTTAGTGCGTAAAGAACGCGACTCCAAATTACATAACCATCTATTCCGCTATTAAACGGTATGAAGATATAGTAGCAACTTAAAGTAAAAACGCGGTTAAAATCTGATTAGGGAATGGTAAAAGCCTAAACCGGACTACAAAATGCCGGGTTTATTCGAGTTTTCTATAAGTCTAAGCTGGAGGGTAATTTCTCTAAGCTTTTCGGTGTGATGTTTTAATTTCCGCCCGAATAGTTCATTCTTTACGATTTCAGCCGGAGTTTGCGGCTCACGGACCCGGTGAATAGTCTGCTTCTGGTCGAACCGGGCGATAAGGGTTGAAAGGTCTTCAGTCTGTTCTTCCTTGTCAAAAGAAGCGTTCAACTCATTCAGGAAATCGGTATAGGGTTTGGGAGTGGTTTCCTGGGCCGGTAAAGCTTGCGGCGCGGGAGCAGCCGCAGCCAGGTCGTATTGCTGGTAAAACAGGCTATCCACCGTCAGCACTTGCAAAGTTTGCATCAGGGCAGGCGGCAGGTTGAGTTGCAGCGAAACTTTAAAGGCTTCATGGGCCGGTAACTCCAGGTTCATTTTGGCCGCAAAAAGACCCCACCAGAAATAAGCCCATGGTTCCTGGGGCTTGAGTTCCACCGCGTCATCCAGTTGACCCAGGCTTTCCACTAAACTCTCGTCCAGGCCCGACAAAATTCCGGCTGCGATATAGCCCTGGTAAGAGGCAGCCTCGGCCTCGGCTAAATTAGTCAGTTCCCGGATTATTTGGGCCTGGTCTTCCTCGTAATCCAGGCATAGCTTTAACCAGCAAAACATCAGGCTAGTCTGAAGGTTGTCCGGGGCAAATTGGTGCGAATTTTCAAAGTCGGCCAGAGCGCTGGCCGGTTGGTTCAACCAGAGATAAGCATAGCCGCGCTGGTCATAAACCCAGGCCATTTCCGGTTCAAGCTTAATAGCCTGGCAATATTCGGCCACCGCCTGCCGGTAATCTTTTTGGTCCTGGTAAATATCACCTCGCCGGGCATAGGCCCAGGCGTATTTCGGGTCAAGTTCCAGGGCTTGCTCGAAATCGTCTAAAGCTTTATCCAGGTCTTTCAGCTGGTGGTAAGTACAACCTCGCCGCGCATAGGTTCCGGCCTCGGTCGGGTCCAAATCAATAGAGCGGTCAAAATCTTCCAGGGCTTCCCGGTACTGTTTGAGTTGATAGCAAATTTCCCCGCGCAAGCTGTAACCGGCGGCCTGGTAGGGTTCCAGCGTAATCACCCGGTCGAAATCTTCCAGGGCCGGGGCATATTTGCGAATTGAGAGGAACAGTTCGCCCCTGGTCCGGTAGTTTTCGACTTTTTGTGGTTCCAGTTCAATTACCCGGCTAAAATCTTTGATGGCAGCCATGTCATTGCCAAGCTGGCGATAAAGGCTGGCCCGGCCCAGGTACGCCTTTAAGTGGTCGGGTTTTCTCTGGAGGAGTTCGGTGTAGTCGGCCAGGGCGGACTGGTATTCGCCCAACAGTAGCCAGGTTTCAGCCCGGTCCAGGTAGGCCGGGGTAGCTTCCGGTTCCAGATGGATAACCTGACCAAAGTCGGCTATGGCGCGGTGGTAATCTTTAAGCTGCCGCCAGGCTTTGCCCCGGTTGTGGAAAGCCCAGGCTGCCACCGGGTTTTGTATCAAGACCTGTTCGTAATCTTCAATGGCCTGTTCGTATTGTTCCAGATTACGATAGGCTTCGGCGCGATTGGCATAAATCGAAAAGTAAGCCGGGCTTAACTCTAGCGCCTTGTTATAATCGGCTATGGCCTGGGGATAATCCTGTAAGGATTGGTAGACCCTTCCCCGCCGCTCAAAGAGCCAGGGGTCTTCCGGGCTGAGAGCGCTGGCCTGGGTAAAATCAATCAAAGCCTGGTCGGCCTGGTCTAACAGGCGATAAACTTCACCGCGCCGCCCCAGGGTCCAGGCGCTATCGGGGGCTACTTCCAGCGACCGGGTAAAGTCTTCCAGGGCTGGTTCGTGCTGGTGCGACTGGAAATGAGCTTCCCCACGCCCGGCGTAGGCGTGGGCCAGGTTGGTATGAGATTCTATGGCGACCGTATAGTCAAGGATGGCCCGTTGATAGTCGCCCAGGCTACGTAAGAGGTCGGCTCGTTCCAGGTACGAAAGTTTGCGAGTCGGGTCAAGTTCAATCGCCCGACCGTAATCCTGCAAAGCCTGTTCGTGCATATCGAGCTGGCTGTGCGCTTTGGCCCGCCGGGCATAAGCCCAGGCCGATCCGGGGTCAAGTTCAATTGCTTGGTTATAATCCTCGATGGTCAGCTTATAGCCTTCCAACTGGTGCAAAGTGGCGTTACGCAAGACGTAGGTCCAGGCATTGTCAGGGTTTTGCTCAATCACCCGGTCATAATCGTCCAAAGCCAGTTGAAATTCGCCTATGAGCCGGTAGACATCGCCGCGTTGGATATAGCCCCAGGTTGAACGCGGTTCGAGTTCGGTGACCTTAGTGTAATCGGCCACGGCTTTTTGATAATTACGCAAGTTCCGGTGAGCTTCGGCCCGGCTGGCATAGGCCCAGACCAGGTTAGGGTCCAGTTCGATAGCCCGGTCAAGGTCTTTAGTTGCTTCCTCAAAATTCTTCATCAGGCGTTTGACTTCGCCCAGTTGGCTATAAGCCCAGGCATCAGTTGGTTTCAGTTCAATTGCTTGCTCGAAATTGTGGGTGGCTTGCTGGTAATCGGCTAGTTTAAGAAAAGATTTGCCGCGCTGGATTATAACTTCGACCATGCAGGGGTCCAATTCGAGGGTGCGGTCGAATTCGGTTATAGCTTGTTGATATTCTTTGAGGCTGTAAAGGGTCTGACCACGGGCAAAATGGCCCCAGGTAGTTGGTTCTCTGCTAACATAGCGGTCGAAATCCTCCAGGGCCAGTCGGTACTCGCCGCGCAACCGGTAAGCTTCGCCCCTGGAATAGTAAGCCGCTGCGTAATCCGGCATGAGTTCAATTACCCGGTCGAGGTTGGCGCTGGCTTTCCAGTACTCTTTTTGGTTCAGGTAAATGCTGCCCCGGCTGAAGTAAGCCTGGCCCAGGCCGGAATCATGTTCAATCGCTTTATCAAGGTCGGCCAAAGCCCTGGGAAAATCGTACAACGAGCGGTAGGCTTCGCCGCGTTGCGCGTAAGCCCAGGCTGAATCCGGCTGTAATTTGAGAATTTCGTCAAGGTCGGCAATGGCTTTGGCGTACTCTTTCAAAGCAAAATAAGCGTAGACCCGGTTTGAGTAACTCCAAATAACGCTCGGTAAGAGCTGGATAACCTCAGTGAAGTTGGCGATAGCCTCGGCATAGCGCTGCTCTTTGAGCAAATTCTCCCCCCGCTCGCGCTGCACTCGCATCAAATCCTCGCTGGACCGCGAGTCTACTTTCTTACGGCGTTCGAGTCGAAGAGGTTCTTGAGTTGCCTGTTTCGACTTTTCGGTAGGGTCAGGTTCAGGTTTGGTGGTATTTTCAGCAGCAACTTCCGCTTTGGCCGGGGCTTGTGCTTCATCGGGCCAGGTACGCAACCAGGCCGGGGTAGGCAAACCGGACCAGGAGGGGTCTTGAAATTCCCCGTTGGATTTCTGTACACTTGAAGACTTGTCCTGAGAAGACAAATCTGTATTTTTGGATGATTTATTCAAATCTTTCGTGACTGAATCCCCTGGAGTCCAACTAACTGCGATAAAATTATTTTAATACTTCTAATTTACCACAAGATTTGGACAAAGCAAATAAGATTCTAATACTTCCTTCGGATTGATTTGAAGGTAAATAAATGTATTCTATAGGAATGCGAAACCCTGCTATATGTTTGTAAAGCCGTTATTCCCTTCTCCTGGTGTTTCCAGGCTTTCCAAAAACGTGTCTTTAGAATCTAGAAAATTCTGTAATTTATGCTACAATTGTATACCGCACTCGGTATAAAGTTTTAACACGTCATAAAAAGTAATTATAAAAAATAACGAAGGCTAAATTTCGGCCCGGCCCCAAACTGCTAAACTTTATTGTAATTAATTCAGATCCTGCTTAAAGGGAAAAGCTCACGTTAGTTTTTACAGGAAAACTCATGAAAATCGCCACCAAAAAGATGCCCCCTAAGATTATCTCGTTGATGCTAGCCTCGCTGTTGCTGGCTTCTTTGATGTTGGCGTTGCCCACCAACCAGGCCAGCGCGGCAGATAACTGCCAAACTTTCCCCGAAACAGGCTTTGTCACCTGCGGCCTGTTCTTTCAATACTGGAAGGTCAACGGTGGCCTGACCCAGCAGGGTTATCCCATTAGCGGGGTCTTTTATGAACGAAATGCCCTGCCGCCCGCCGGAGATGGTCAGCTACACGTGGTTCAGTATTCCCAACGGGCCAGGTTTGAGTACCACCCTGCAAACCAGCCGCCCTATAATGTCCTGCTGGGCCTGCTAGGGACCGAACAGTACACGGCTAAATATAAGACTGCCCCGGACCCCGACGCGACTTACTACAATTCTCGCGATGACTGCGAAACCTTTCCCCAGACCGGGTTTAAGATTTGTGGTCGGTTCCTGGAGTATTGGAGGTCTAACGGTGGATTAGCCCAACAGGGCTATCCCATAAGTGCAGTCTTCATGGAGCAGAATGCTCCGGCTCCGGCTGGGGATGGTAAAGTTCACCGGGTTCAGTATTTCCAACGCGCCCGGTTTGAACAGCATGCCGAGAACCAGCGGCCTTATGATGTTTTGCTGGGGTTATTGGGGACCGAGCAATACCAGGCTAAATATGCCGTGACTCAGCCCGAATTTTTAAACCCCCAGGTTCCTTCAGCGACTCCCGGCCCCGGCCAGGGCATCATCCAGGCAGCTTATTGTCTAACAGCCATTGAAGGAGGCGGCACAGGTGGAGGTAACACTATCCAGGCTTGCGTGCCGAATGGTAAGCCTCCCAAAGATAGCACTGTCACACTGTATGCCCGGCAAATAATTAACGGCCAGCCCATAGCCGGGGCGCAATTAAGTTCAATCTGGCACTTTGGGTCGGCTTCCCCCGGTTGTACGGGTGTCACCGGCAATGATGGCATCGCCAGTTGCAGCCTTGACCTGACTGGTAAGGCTACCAGCGGCCGTGCCGTCAAAATAGATGTAACCCTGACATACAACGGCCAGACGAATGAAGTTACAGTTAGCTTTATTCCGCAGTAGACGTTATAAAAAATAATGGAGTTTGAAGATGGCGGCTTGTTTTCGATGTAGAAAAAAAAGGATATGTTTTTGGTAATAACGTTCGGAACGAGTAAAGGAAGTGGAAAAAGGATCAGATCAATTGTAGCCTGAGATTAGGGTTTGTAATGACGGAAATCCGGCGTTTTTCTAGGAATAATGCTAATCATTAGACAGTTTGAAATCAATTTTACATTCGCTCAAAAAGTCTGTGATCGTTTTCGAGTGTGAGCCACATCCAGTCATATAAACTTCTGTTAAGTCTTTTTTACCCGGCCCTTGTTCAATTACAATTTCGTAGCGTCTAACGCTGAGATAAATTGACCAAATTCCCCCATCAATATCAACTATAGGACCTCCACTTTGACCTGGAAAGCCAGGCGCTGACAGTTCAAGAATCTTATTTTCAATATTACTAACTTCTGATGGCCCTTTATTTTCTTCTCTAGAAAAAATACCCGACATAGGGTAAGGAATTGATGGCCCATTGAAATTAAACTTAAATTTCTTAGTCTCCTCTGAAAAAGTAAGAGCTTGTTTCATAAGTGTAAACAAACCAAATAAAAAAACAAGGAGTGCAAGGAGGCAAAATAAAGGGTAAACTTTAGGTATGATACTTGAAAAAAT
>JAYSYV010000032.1:0-7970 GCA_043727245.1 Chloroflexota bacterium
AACGGCACCTATCTTTCGTTGTGGATTATCCATACCGGGTTTGGTCTATGTCTGGCAATCTATTTGCTATATAACTACATCAGCCAGATACCGCGAGAAATCCTGGAGTCGGCATTTATAGATGGCGCTTCACCCTTCACAATCTTTACCATGCTGATTTTGCCGCTGTCGGTACCGGCCCTGGCTTCCTTCGCGATATTCCAGTTTATGTGGGTCTGGAACGATTACCTCAACGCCCTGATCTTCCTGGGAACAACGCCAGATACGCAGGTGGTAACCATCCGGTTAGCCCAGATGCTAGGGACGAGAGGCCAGGATTGGCAACTCTTAACAGCCGGGGCGTTCATAACAATGCTGCTACCTTTAGTAGTTTTCTTCTCGCTACAACGCTACTTCGTGCGCGGCATGATGGCAGGGTCGGTTAAAGGCTAAAAGCTCTTAGTCCTGCAACCAGATTTTGCGCTGAATAAAAGAATCCTTGGTAATAACCCTGGCCTGGCAAAGATAACTTCAAAGCGGGACCGGGGTTCGCCATGGAAGACTAGCTCCAGGTGCAGATGAGTTACGCGAGGCTGTCGCTCATAAGTGTCTCCTATTCTATGCCTGGGCAAGCAATAAAATCTGGAGCTTAACACATTTCGGAGTGGCAACCCACTTCTCTTTATTGCTTTGTTAAAAACTGTCCGGTAACAAATATTAGAAAAGAATTAATCCTATATTGCTGAATCTTGTTCTGAAAATCCTTTCCCCTAAATTAATATCTAAATAATTTCTTTGGTGTCTGTTGGAAATATATGGATAAAATTTATAGCCCTAATTTTGAATTAAAACTTCTATAACAATTTTAACGTATTATGACTGCAAACCGGAATCACAACCATTATTACTAAAGAAGCGGCTTTTAATGGCTTTTCCGCAGAATGATAGCTTATGAGAAGATCAAAAGTTAATCTTAAACTAATTTTATGAACTCTAATCTTACACAATATCGTACCCTGGTAGCCAGCTTCGACCTGGAAGAACTCGATGATACGCCGGTCCTTTTCATCGCCGGTAAAAGCATCATTGTTTACCGCGATGAAACCGGCTTCGTAAAAGCCTGCTACAACCGTTGCAAGCACCGGAGCGGTTGCTTTGTGCCGCCCTCGCTTAATAATAAGAAAGAAAAACCCGGCGTTGTAAATTGCGCCAATCATGGCTGGAAACTCGACCTGGCCCAGATGCGCTACGTGGACCCACTGGGGAAGTTATACCAGCCCGAACTTGAAGTGGAGTTTGTCCCGGCTTTCAACGGCAAGACTGTGCTTAATCTTTACGAGAATACCGAGCCGCATTCCTGGGAGATAGACCCGCAAGAACGGCAAACCCTGGTAGCAGGCGAATTTACAGCCCGGTTTTACTCGCACGCTACTGTTGAAATAAATTGCGGTGGGCCAACTCTATTTACCGACCCCTGGCTAATCGGGCCGTCTTCCACCAGGGGTTGGTGGCTTACTCACCAACCGCCCCAGGATTGGCTGGACCACCTGGCGGCGGCTAGCGGAGTCTATATCAGCCATACCCACTCCGACCATCTCCACCTACCGACTTTGTGCTTATTAGCCGCCCGGCAGCCAGATATTCCCATCTATTACCCCGATTTCAGGGACCGGATGGGCTTGCGGTTACTTCGCAAAGCTGGTCTAACCAATATTACCCTTTGCCCTTTCAACCGCTGGCACTATTTGAGCCGGGACGCTCGCTTTATGCTGCTGGAAGACAGCACCGGCAAAGACGACAGCGGCCTGCTGGTGGAATACAAGGGCCACCGCTTGCTGAACGCCGTCGATGCTTCAGCCGGTCTGAACCACAGTATCCTGCCACGCCCGGTAGATATGCTACTGACTTCTTTCGCCGGGGGAGCAGGCGGCCACCCGGTCTGCTGGGGCGAGCAGTATTCGGAAGAACAGATCGTGGCAAGGGTTAACCGGAATTTAAAGGCCGAAGCCCGCCACGCCGTTTTGCTTACCGGCCAGACCGAGCCGCAAGTAATGGTACCTTTCGCGGGTTATTTTGAAGTGGCCCACCCGGCCGACGCTGAAATCAAACGCCTGAACCGGAAGAATAAACCGGAAGAAGTCTGCCGGATGGTCCGGGAAGAATACCCCGAAATTCAAACCTGGCTGCCCCAACCGGGCGAAACCTTCGACTTGGCGACCCACCAGGCAAGCAGCCCGGTCAGCACAAAAGAAGAACCGCCCAAATATAACTTTGAAAGTCACCTAGTCGAAATACGGGCTGCCCTGGATTTCGCGCCGCTTCAAACGTTGGAAGGCATTCGGCATTATTTCAAATGGGCCGGTTACAAAGGCGACCTGGTGCTACAGGTAATAGAAACTGACGAGAGCTTCAAGGTGCCGGTGCGCGAATTCTGGCTGGACTTTTCCTCCCCTGGACTACTGGTAAACACCCGACCGGAGCGGCCTCACCGCTACCTGCGAATGAAGGTTCGGGCCGAGGTTTTCCGCTTCGTGTTGCAGAATTGCCTGCCCTGGGAAGAAATCAGCGTGGGGTTTCAGGCCCGTTTCTACCGCGAGCCGGATATTTACAGCTATGCGTTCTGGCATCACTTTCAGTTTGGATTACCCGCCGAGCCGGTTGATTGGCAGAAAATTTAAGAAACGGCATGCATCTCCTATTTACTAACAATACTTTACACAGCCTGGCCGGGTCAGAGTTATATGTCTACGATATGGCCCTGGAATTGCAACGCCGGGGGCATCGGGTCAGTTGTTTTACCCTCAATCCTGGCCTCATAGCCGATAAATTGCGCGAACAAGGCATCTCGGTAGCCACTTCGGTTGAGGAAATGCAGGCATTACCCCTGCCGGACCTAATTCATGCTCATCACCGCCTTGAAGCTCGCCTGGCCGCGAGTTGCTTTCCCCAGGTTCCAATCGTTTACGCCTGCCTGGGGCCTTTCCATCCTCTTGAACAACCGGGGCTTGATCGGGGTCTTTTTACCCGCTTTCTTGCCATTAGCCAGGATGTCAAAGCAAACATGGTCTGCTACCAGCAAATTTTGGCTGAAAAGATTTCGGTGATACCTAACTTCGTAGACCTTTCCCGGTTTACGGCTGTGCGTCCCTTATCTAAAAAACCCAGGCGGGTTCTTTTGCTGACCAACTATTTTAAAACGGAAGGGATAGTAGAGAAAGCCTGTAAAATAGCCGGGGATTTGGAATTGAAAGCGATTGGTATACCTAACGGGGCCGTCTGGAACGTTGAAGATTATCTGGATTGGGCCGATGTGGTAGTAACTTCGGCCAGAGGCGCTTTGCAAGCCCTGGCAATGGGCCGGGCCGTAGTAGTTTATCGGCCGACCGGCAGCGATGGCCTGCTGACCCCGGCTAACTTTGAGGCTTCCTTCTACCATAACTTTAGTGGCCGGGCCTTTGCCAGGCATTTTGATGCCGCCACTATGGCCGGGGAAATTACGTCCTATAAACCCGCCGAGGTACAGGAGTTACAGGAACGGATCCGTTCGGAGTTTAGTCTGCCCCGTGCGGCCGATAGCTTGCTCCAACTTTATCAACAGACCATAGACGAGTACTGCCAGCAGTGGCCTGCCCCTCTGGAAGCAATACGCTATCGGCTCATCCTGGGCGAGTTAGGCCGTTTCCTGACTGGCTTTAAGCATCAGGATAATCAAAAAGCCGGTTTTATCTTTACATTGGGGGATTTTGGGAAAGCTATCTACGAACTCCAACCCCATCAGAAGGAACTTTTACAATTTCTGGAAGACTCCGTCAGTGAAATCAACAACCAGCAAGAAGCCCGGCATACTCTGGAAGTTCACACCAACCGGCTTTCGGCCAGGCTCAGGGAGTTGGAAATTTACACTGGTCAGCTAGAATATGATCTTGAACAGGCTTCCGTCAAAACTCGCTGGCTGGAATCTCAAAACCAGGAACTACTGACTGAAAATGCCTGGCTGAAGCAAAGCATGGAAAGTGTTCAGGCCGAGTTGCAAGCCCTTTTGAGAACCAGAGTGGTGCGATTTACAGGGGCGGTTGGAAAGGTCTGGAAAACCATCAAGCCGGGACACTCTTAGATATCAAAGTGACCTTGACCGGGTTCAGTTATTTAAAGCGGTTGCACGTCTTGAATCTGCTGCTCACGGGCCGACTTAAGCAGCAGGTGGGCCAGGTATAAGGCCCAGAGGCCATCTTTAGCCAAGACTAGTGGCGGCTCTTTACCCAGGCAAGCATTAACCACATTTTGTAATTCCGCTTTTAAGGGTTCCTCGGAATTAACGGGGAAATGAATAACTTCTCCCTCGTTGTGCCCCACTAACACCTTGAGGTTGGTATAAGTCCCTCTCGGCTGGGTGCTGTTGCGGTAGAAAATTAGTTCCTGGGTCAGATAATTGACCTCAACCATGCCCAGGGTGCTGGTCAGGCTTAATTTGCGGACTTTATAGGGAGTTACCCAGTTTACGTTAATGGTGCCGATTGCTCCGTTGGCGAAACGCAGTATCCCGCAAACCAGATCGTCGTGGTCCGAGTAAATTTTCCGGATGGTCTGCCCATATACGCTAACTGGTGGCGCTCCCAACAGCCAGTTAATAATATCCAGGTCGTGAATCGCGAGGTCAATGGTCACGCCCGTATCTTGCAGGCGAACCGGGAAATGACCCTGCCGTTCCGCCCGAACCATAAAGATTTCGCCGAATTGCCCTGCTGCAAGCCTTCGCTTCAACTCTTTTACAGCCGGGTTAAACCGCTCGATGTGCCCGACCGAAAAGAGACACTTATTTTCTTCAGCCAGCCGGATTAAACGCCGCCCATCTTCCAGGTTGGTAGCAATCGGTTTTTCAACCAGCACGTTAACTTTTGCCTCTAATAAACGGCTGGCTACTGCATAGTGCAAAGTCGCCGGAACCGCTACCGAGGCCAGGTCGGGCCTGAACTCATTGAGCAGGATTTCCAGGGTGGGGTAGACCGGGACACGGTAAATCCTGCCAATCTTGGCGGCGGTAGCCGGGTCCGGCTCGACCACCCCGGCTAACTCGACTTCCGGCATCTCGTTATAAATCCGCACATGGTTCGCGCCGATAGAACCTGTCCCGACAACTATGGCGCGCAAGGTTCGCTCGTTAATCTGTACCATTTCGAAAATCCAGCTTCGAGATCAGTTATGGGAAAAGGCCCGGACCGCCGCCACAATCTCCGCCAGTCGTCCTGAGAAAGGCCCGGATGGACCGGCAGGCTGAACACTTCCAGGCTGGCCGCCCCTTTACCGGGAAAGTATTTTGACGGTTGGCTTTCCGGTAAAGGGGCTGAGCGTGGACCGGTACAGGGTAATAAATACCGTAACCGATACCCCAGGCTTCCAACAATTTTAGCAAATTTCCCCGCTTAACCCTGATCGTATATTGAGAGTAAACATGGCTTGCCGATGGCCCTATCTCCGGGGTCACCAGGTCGGGACACGCAGTCAGACCTCGCTCCAGACAAGCGGTGTTGGTCTGCCGCCGGGTATTCCAACTGTCCAATTTGGGCAACTGAGCAAGGCCAATTGCGGCGTGAATATCCGACCTGCGATAGTTAAAGCCGAGTTCTTAGTGAAAATAGCACTCTTTCATGCCGTGGTTGCGCAAAACCCGGCATTTTTCAGTGATAGCCTCGCTATTGGTCGTGACCATGCCGCCTTCACCGCAGGTCATATTTTTAGTCGGGTAAAACGGAAACCGATTTGAGGTTTGGAAATTGGAATCATAGCCTGTCATTCCGCTCGATCACATGGCCTGCTGCATCCACCCAGCCCACTAACCGGGCCGGTACACCTACTACCAGGCCATAAGGTGGCACTTCTTTTGTGACAACTGCCCCGGCCCCGACTAAAGCGAATTCACCAATAATCACCCCCGGCACGACTATGGAACCTGCCCCCAGCGAAGCCCCTCTTTTAATAAGGATCGAGCTTATTTCCCAATCATCACCGGTCTTTAAATCATTTTGAGGATTGAGCGCTCTTGGGGTTTTGTCGTTGGTGAGAATCACACCCGGTCCCAGGAAGACCCCATCTTCCAGGACCACGCCCCGGTAGACCGAGCAGCCATTCTGGATTTTGCAATTATCCCCAACAATAACGTCAATATCTATGTACACACCCTTGCCGAGGACACAGTTAGAGCCGAGTTTAGCCCGTTCTCTTATCTGGGCCTGATGCCAGATTTTGCAATTATCGCCTATTTCGGCTTCATCGGAAACTTCAGCCGTGGGGTGAATTAAACTAGCCATTATTAAAAGCCTGTATTGAACTTTATAACCCCTGAAGTTATAGCCTTGACCCCTAAACCAACCCGGATTAATAACTAACCCTAAAGAATTAAAATAATTGGGTTGATTGTAACCTGCTCATGCCCAGCCTATTTTATCATGTTACCTGGGGTTTGGTATTCTCTTTAACGGTCTTATTGGCTAATTACTTAGATTTTGCGCCAAAATAGCCTAGTGAGCCACTTGTCACGGTTGCTGCCAATCAGATTTTGAACCTAAACGCCCAACTCTAGGCTTGAAATCCAAAGGCTATCAGCGTGACAAGTGGCTCACTAGATCGCTCCTTCATTTCCCTTATTTGCTGTTTTAATACAGTAAAATCCTCATCCTGGGTAAATTCTATTCCATCTGGATAGGATTCTTGGTTCCTTATCCAGACCTGGCTATTATTTGGACTTAGCACATCAATCTCGATTTCAATCGCATGAGTATGCCACTCCATTTGTAGATCACCATTAACTCCGGGGACAATTTGGGGTGCTGGCGAGTTTGGTGACAAAAGAATTCTTTTCAAAATTTCAATGGCAACATTCGCATTTTCTAAACTGACTGGTTTACCTCGATAACCATCCCAGCCTTGCTCCAGATTTTTTAGCTTCTCAAGCCGAGTATTTACTTCAGCCACCCATTTGTAATCAGGTTCAAGATTTTTGATTGATGATAAATATCTTAATTTTATATCTGACATTTTTGCCGCCACCTTAGCAGTTTATCTTCAATGATTATCTCTACCAACTTTCGACATGAGATAATTTAATATAACATAAGAATATTATATAGCTTAGTGAAAACGGGAACCTTTCTACAAACTGCTAATATAAAAGCAAAAGACGCATCCTGAAACGCGCCTTTTTGTCTTCTTGCGATTGCCAGTCGGTTACTGGACGTTAGTCATAACCGTGATGAAGCCGGGGGAACTGGTGATTCCGGTAAGTACTAGCGGCCTCTGATTAATATTTATGGCGGCTACTTCATTATTGATTTGCGGCTCGATAAACTGGCTGTTTACCTGGTCCAGTATCTGATTGACCGCCGGAGGTAATGCGCCGCCGGTTACTTTTGGCTGGCCGACAATGCTGATTTTAATCTTCCCATTTTGGACAGCCAGACTTTCGGTAACTAGCAGATCGAAAGTAGCCGGGCCGGTGCTGGCCCGCATGGTTATATCCATCTGGGAGTTGGCTTTGATCTGGACGACAATATCGCGGATTAGCACATTTCCGGCCTGGAACGGTTGGGCATTTAAGCCGCGAGAAATCTCCTTGTTAAGGTAAGTCTGGCTCAAAGTCGCTGTAAGGTCGGGCGCACCTGCCTGGTCAGCCGGACGGGGGAGAGGCGCGTTCGGGTTGGGATTGTAAAAGTAGAGGAAGAAAAAGGCAATCCCACCGATTAGCAGCGTGAAAAATGTCCCCAGGAAGAACATAGCAAAGCCAAAACCGGCCCTGGAACGCCGGGGCGGTGGCTTAACCTGCCGGACATTCCGGTTGGAATAGCCCGGCGGCGGTTGAGGGCTGTAAGGCGGCGGCGGTCCAGGGTTATAGCTCATCTCAGGCAGCCTGCATGGCTTCTACCCGGCTAATCCAGCGCTGGGGTTCCTTGACTTCTTGCAGACTTGGCAGGTACTTGGCTTCGGCCCAGATCAGGTTG
>JAYSYV010000033.1:0-2590 GCA_043727245.1 Chloroflexota bacterium
GTCAAGAAAATGTGGCGAAAGCCCGGCGAGAGTGGGGCTTCGCTTTTACCCGCGCTTTGCTTAAACATTTTGCTTAGCCTGACTTTGCATTCCCCCTGAATTTCGTATAAAAACTCTTGACTTTATGTTCTGTAACTGGTATTATGATCCCTGTGAGAAACCTCTGACCTATACTCAACAGAAGTTTCTATCGAAGATAAAGGAGGTGATGCCCATGATTAGTGGTAAACGTACGGGCATCGCTGGAGGTCTGGTTCGCTAGATCGCTGAGCGATGTCCTACTTACAAAAAACCGTAACCGGCCAAGCTGGATACGGTTTTTTGCTTTTATAGCGACCTGTGCTAAACTACCGGGGTCCGTAAACCGTTTAACGTTCCACAACGAAAAAAAACGAAAAGATGACAAAAGTTGAATTGGAAATTCCCCGCTCGGCCCTGGCGATTGGCGCTCACCCGGATGATACCGAGTTCGGTTGCAGCGGTACGATTGCAAAGTGGGCCAAAGCCGGGTGCGAAGTTCATTATTTGCTCCTGACCAGTGGCGATAAAGGCACGGAAGACCCCAACGCGGACCCGGCTGAACTCCGGCGGGTCCGCGAAGCCGAACAATTGGCCGCTGCCGAAACACTCGGCGTGAAAAGCTGTGTCTTTTTGCGCCATAATGACGGCGAACTGGAATACAGCCTGGCTCTGCGCGGCGAGGTAGTCCGCTACATTCGCAAGCTCAAACCGGAAACGATTTTATCCTGGGATCCGCTGACCCGCAACTATCGTATGCATCCCGACCACCGGGTTTGCGGCCAACTGGCCCTGGATGCGGCTTTTCCAGCGGCCATGATGCCTTTGAGCTACCCGGAGCAGCTTCGCCAGGAAGGGCTAAGTGTCCACCGGACCAAACGTCTGCTGCTGTATGGAACCGATGCGCCTGACTACTTTGTGGATATTTCGGAAGCGCTGGACCTCAAATTCGAGTCGTTCAAAGCTCATACCAGCCAGTTCAGCTATGACGAAAAGTTTGTCGGACGCATCAAGCAGCGTCACCGGGATTTTGCCCTGGATTTTGATTTTGAGTACGCCGAAGCCTTTAAACTGGTGGAATTATAAGCGATGTTGGCTAACCGGGCAGTCCTGGTCTTTTCGGTTGGGCTAGTGCTTGGGCTGGCCCTGGCTTACGGGCTGACCCGGTGGCAGTACCGCCGAAAGTGGTCCGGGCTGGACCGTCAGGACAGCCTTGACCGCCGCTACTACCGCGATGTTGTGGCGGTCGGCTTGCTCCTGGCCCTGGTAATAGGGTTCTTCTGGCGGGCGTTGTTCAATAGCGGCGTGTCCATGCCCAACGGCGGCGGAGACCTCGTTTCATTTTTTTATCCCAACCATGTCTTTGCCAGCGAAAGCCTGCGCCAGGGTGAATTTCCGCTCTGGAACCCCTATCTTTTCGGTGGAATGCCTTTTGCCGCCGACATACAAAGCGGGCTGTATTATCCTTTAAACTGGGTGTTCTGGCTGGCCGGACAGGTGACATACGAAAAGCTGGAAATGCTGGCGGTGGTGCATTACTGGCTGGCGGCGGCGTTTAGCTATGCCCTGGCTCGCAGCCTGGGATTGGGACGCTGGCCGGGTGTTATAGCCGGGGTTTTGTACGCCTTCAGCGGTTTTGCGGTGTCGCACCTGGGCCACCTGCCCATGCTAGAGGCGGCAACCTGGCTGCCCCTGGTGCTGCTGGCGGTCAACCAGGCTGCCCGACGCTTGAACTGGCGCTGGGCCATAGCCGCCGGAATTTTCCTGAGTATCAGCTTCCTGGCCGGACATTTCCAGCTTTTCGTCTATAACTTTTACGCTGCTCTGATTTTCTGGCTGGTGGTGGCCTGGCGCAACCGGCCTCTTATTTCTCCTGTTTCCCCAACTGAGTCTGAAAAAGTAACGCTGCGGAACAGCTTCAAAACGCTCCTGAAAAATTACTGGACCGGCCAACTCTGGCGCGGTATGCTGGCGGGTGTGGTGGTGGTAGGGGGGTGTTTGGTACAACTCTGGCCTTTTTACGAGTTGGGCCAGCTTTCGGTCCGCTCGGCTATCAGCTATGATGTTTCGACCCAGTTCGGGGTCTGGCCGGTTGGCCTGGCCGACCTGCTTTTACCCAATCTTTTTAGCCCCAATCCCAAAGAATATTTCGGCTATTGGAGCAATACCGATGTCCTGGGTTATATGGCCCTGTTTACTTATGTCCTGGCCGGGCTGGGTTTATTACTCAAACGCGAGGGACGCTCGAGTTTCTACCCGGTCTTTTTTGTCAGCCTGGGAGTGGCCGGACTAATTTTTTCTCTTTCGGGCTACACTATTTTCCAGGGCTGGTTTTACCAGTTTATCCCGGCATTAAATCTGACACGCGGTTCAGGCCGGTTTCTGGCCTGGTTCAACCTGGGCTTTGGCCTGGCCGCCGCTTTTGGCTTACAAGCCTGGCTGGAATACCGGGCAGTTTCGTCGCGCCAGCCGCGCCTGGAACAAGTTTTGCGCTGGGGCTGGCGCGGCCTGGGCTTGCTGGCCCTGGCTCTTTTACTGCTGCCTTTACCTCTACTCTACAACCAGGTTTTGG
>JAYSYV010000034.1:0-23820 GCA_043727245.1 Chloroflexota bacterium
GGTGAACAAGTCTGGCTGGCCGGAATTGACGATTGGGCCAAGGGCGACCCGGACATCGAAGAAGTAGTCCGGCAAATCCCAGCCGGAGTAAGACCGCTCTTGCTCCTGAGCCACAACCCCCAGACCATTAAAGCCCTACCGGCCAGTTTCGCCCACGTGATGTTGAGCGGCCACACCCACGGCGGCCAGGTCAACCCGGCCCTGCCACCCCTGAACCGCAAACTCAACTGGATTGTCTTCAAGAAAGGCAAACACCACAGCGAATTTCCGCTGGGCTGGTACACCCATAACGGTATCCGCCTCTATGTCGGTAAAGGGCTGGGTATGAGTGGAATGCCCTTGCGCTTTAATGCCAGGCCGGAACTTGTGATGCTGCAATTCGTATAAGCTTTAGTCGTATTGGCTAGTTTAACCGGAAATAGGGTGATTATGCAGCAAACCTGGAAAAAAGCGGTTTATTCGGTAAAAACGAGTTTTCTTACGGTGGGCCGGTTTACCTTTGGCAAGGCTGCTTTCGCTATTGTCTTGTTGGCAGTCTTGCACAACCTGGTTTATCTTCCTCTTAAAATCAGAAGCGCCCGCCAGATGAAATATAATATTAAAAAGATGCAGGAACTTTAACCGGCCATAAAGGCTATTGAGGGAAAATACCGGCGGGAACCCGGCCATAAATTGCTGGCAACCCAGGCCAGCCAGGAGGGAAATGAAATTAAGCACCTCTACCGGGAAGCGGGAGTGTCATTCAGCCCCGGCTGTCTACGTGTAATTCTGCCTGTAATCAGTGGAAGTATACTCAGCCAGGCGGTAACTTCCATCAAAGGTGATGAACGCTTTACCGATGGCGGCATTCTATGGTTCAAGGATTTAACCCAACCCGACCGCTACTTTGTGCTACCGGCAATTCAAGCAGGGCTTTCATTTCTAAACCATATATTCATAACTTCAACATTTAAGGAACCTATAAAAAACCGGTTGGAGTGGTTACGTCGTTGGATAATCTTTACGAAGTGGTCGCCTTTGTTAGGCTTTCTAGTAATCGCGTTTACTCGAAAAGGGCCAAATACTGCCATGACTCTCTACCATATTACTTCATCCAGTCTTGAACTGACCGAAGAATACCTTATCAAGAAGCTGATTACCGACAGCGATTAATCTGCCTGAACAAAAAGCCGGGCGACTCCTTTAAGGAAGTCACCCGGCCAGTGAAATAATATTTTACAGAACGTTCCCCTGGCGGCGTTTGAGGAACAGGATAACGCCCAGCCCCACAATGAAACCGGCAATGTAGAAGGCGAATATTCCCCGGAAGACGCTCGAAATCTGGTTTTCGGCCTGGGCCGGTCCGGCTGTTTCGGCGGCGATTACAGCCTGGTGATTAGGTTGAGTGGATGAAACGTTCAGGCTTGTTTGATTACCGGCCAGGGCTGCCTGGCGAGAAGTTCCGCTACTAATATCGGTGGATTGAACTGCCGCCACCTGGCCCGCGTTTGTATTTGCTACCGCGTCAGACGGTTTAGCTGCCGAAGCCGCTTTAGACCCGCCGCCTATCCCGGAGGCTGGTAGCTGGACCGGCGCTCTGGTTGCGACAGGTGCAGCCGGAGCCTGGTTAGAAGCTGGAGTAGCTGTCGGTACAGGAGCGGCAATATTCGCATCAGGAACGGAAGGCTGGCTGCCATAAACCCCGTTCAGGCTGTTGCTGGCGGACGGTAGAGGATTGGTCGCGCCGGAGCCGCCGCCCAGGGTGAACGATACTGGCTTAGGTACTACACTTAAACTGACTGAATTGGTTTTAGTCTGGTCGGACAGGCCGATTTCAAGCCGGTGTTCGCCGGGAGCCACCGAGGTTAAATTGTATTCCAGAGCCTGACCCCTGGCGATTTCTTTGCCATCCAGGTAAGTGATAATTTGAAGCTGGCCGGAAGATGCCATTAATTTATCGCGCAAGTTCTGGCTGACCCCCAGCCGCACCGGAACCGTATTACCGGCCAGTTCGGCCTTGTCAGTCGGGTAAATAACACTAAGCTGGGTGTTGCTACCGGCCCACCAGTTCCAGGCCAGCACCGCAATAACCGCCAGCGCTACAATTCCCAGGAGTCCCAAAATTGTTCGCATACTTCCATCTCTCCTCACCTGTGTTCTCCTTGTAACAAAACCTGCAAATCGCATATAATTATATCTTTTAATAATTCTTGATGAATAACTTTTTAACCAAACACTAATTCCCTTACATCTTCTTATGCAAAGAACGTGCCAGCTTTTTTAGAATTACACTAAATGAAGTATGAACTAGAGAAATACACTACAAGGGGAAGGAATAAAACTAAAGGGGAAAGGTCAGGCGACCCATTACGACCACCTGACCGGCAAATAATTTACCGCTTACGCGACATCTATTTCGCGGCGGGCCAACCCGGCCCGTTCGGCGCTGGCTTCCACAACAATCCGGGAGCCAGGATGCGCCTGGACAATCCATTCCAATTTAACCCGGTCATCGCTCGGATAGCCGTTATGGAAAGGATTCATCGCCAACTTGTTGGAGCGGCCTTCCAAATGCGCTAACTCGCGCTTTTTCTCGCCCGAAACTACCTCGACTCCTTCCATCGTTACCAGTGTAACCGTCAAAGGCTTCAAGAACTTGCGCTCCAGCGCCTTTTGACTGACGTAGGTCGGCAGGAACCCGGTATTTTCGACAACCGCAATCACCTTGTACAGGTTTTCGCCCACCTTATCCAGCTTCAGGGTAGGAATAGCCAGCAGCGGGGACATGCCGCAGCAGGCCAGCGAGAAAAGCATGTTGGAATGCATTACGTCCTTTAGAAACTGCGAACCGGGCGGCGGGTTCTGCCAGCTATAGACGTAATTCCAGCCGCCAACCTCGACCGAGCCAAGCTGAGGATGCTCGAAAGCTTCCCAATCTTTGAAACTGCCCGGCAAATTTTCCATCATCCAGTGGAAAACCTGGAGTTCGTCTTTCTCGCTGCGTTTTTTCCATAAAAACTCGATGAAGTCACGTTTTTCAATGCCAGCCAGCTTGATAGTGTCCCAGAGTTCGGTGCTGAGGGCAAAAACGCCCTGGTGTTCGTAAGCCCAGTCCAGGAAAGCGCCGTGTAAAACGCTTTTAGGGGTGTAGCGGAAATTATGGTAGATGCTGGCATCGGGGTAGCCGGTATATTCCAGCCCTCGCTGGCCTATCATCTTGTAAACATCCAGGTCGTGCAGGGCGAAAGCGTCATCGGGCTTGCCACTATAAGGGCGCAAAATTACGCCGCTGAACGTGTGGTAGCTCTGCGAACCGGTGATGTTGCGGTGAGAAGCCCAGTAAGCCACCACAGCGCTGGTTTCCGGCTCAGAGAGCGGATACGGCCCGGCCCCGGACTGTTCATTGTCGGGAGTCCAATCGTAAGGGTAGTTACGGTTCAGGTCCAACCCTTCCTTGGCAGGTGGAACCTTCAAGATATAACCGTCATAGTTGCGGACAATACCTTCGGTGAATACCCGGTAGAAAGCGCCATCAAAATCTTCCGGCTGACGCTTGACCAGCAGACGAGGGTCACTCGTGCTTATCTTCCAATCGCCGCCGGGGTCGCGCACCCGCATCTGGCGAATAACCCCGTCATTATCCAAATCCTGGGCCACCAGGCCGTCGTGGTCTTCATCCAGCGGATAAGGGCGGGTGCTGCTACGCAAACGATGGGGCGTAGTCAAAACGCGCTCGGCTCCGTCCGGGGTATGACGCGGCAGGATGTAAAAAACCCGCGTATCCAGCAGGTTATTGACCATCGCCACGGTCCGGTCCACGCCCGCCTTGGCATCCCGGCCATAGTTCTCCAGTAAAAATTGAATCGTGTAAAGGGCAGTAGCGGAACCGGTTATTTCGGCGGCGTGGATATTGGCATCAATCCAGTAGGCCGGTTTCTGGGTGTCCGAGCCAGTCTGAAAATTTGTTATCGTCATCAGCCATAGGTCGCGTCCTTCGTGGCTTTTTCCGATAGAGGCGAGCCGGGCCAGGTTCGGGTAAGCAGCGGCCAGTTGTTTGAGAGCGGCAGTCATTTCCTCGTAAGTTAAATACTGAGAAAAATCTAAAGCAGGGGGAGTTTTCTCCGTCATTACGGCATTCCTTCCTAATAAAAAGTCTCTGAATAGCTAAATAATGTATTGGTAGAGCAGGACAAACAGGCTTGCACTATACACATCCTATAAATAACCGTCAAACCAAACCTGCTTTTTACAATTATTTAACAACTAACCGCCTATCTTTTTACAAAACCTTTAAAGAATTCTTACTTCTGTAACCTAAACCTTACAATCGAGTGTTATTATAGCTTCAGGTTGTTCTAGCAAATATCCCTGCGACAGCCCTATGTATAACCAACCCATCAAGAACAAAGGCATGTGAGAAAGGAAGTACTAGAATTGAAGCTCACAAAGCAGCTTATTTCTAAGATTGTATTAGGAATTGTCGCGGTAGCCCTGGTCGCCAGTTTCGCGGTAATGAATCTGGGACACTCCGTTGTTAACGCCGCCGATAACACCCCTACCCCTAATACCAACCCATCCGCCAAAAAAACGGATCAGAGTCAGCTTGGGCAGGACTTCATCAAGAACTTCGCCAGCCAACTGGGCGTGGACGAAGCCAAGTTGAACGCGGCCTACAGCGCGGCGGCTAACGCTACCGTCGACCAGGCCGTTAAAGATGGCAAGCTGACCCAGGCCCAGGCCGATAAGATTAAGTCTGAGGCTAAAAACGGCTTTAAGGGCGGGTTCTTTGGTCATGCCGGTAAAGGCATGGAGATGCCTCATGGCAAAGCCGGACGGGCAGGAGTCGGTTTCGGATTTGGAGAACAGGCTGTTCTGGATGCCGCCGCCAAAGCCCTGACGATTACTTCAGACGAGCTCAAAACCCAGCTCAAAGCCGGGAAATCTATTGCCGATGTAGCGACGGACAAGAAGATTGACATCAAAACTGTCAAGGATGCGATGCTGACTGCGACCAAAGCCGACCTGGACGCTAAAGTTAAGGATGGCAAGCTGACCCAGGTCCAGGCCGACACACGTTACCAGAAAGCTTCTAGCCGGATTGATAAAGTGGTGGATACCAGATTCACCGCAAAATCTGGAGGTCCTGGGCATCCTGGAAATCGCGGCAAACCCGGTAACAAATAACTTTTTCCGGATTAAAAAGCCCGCCTTCCGGAAGGCGGGCTTTTTAATTCATATTAAAGTCTGCTTAAACCGGACGGTCAGGCGTAAAGGTCGAATCGGCAGCAGGTTGGTCATTACCCATAGGCCGGTAAGGGATAGCGGTGTTCATGGGATTGGGTCGAGTAGGCGGAGCATGGTTTAAAACACCCTGCCCTGGGACTGAGTGTGGCTGCGGTGCAGGAGCCGCCTCTGGCTGGCTGGTGTCATTGACTGTCACCAGGCCATTGTTCGGAGCGATTACCTCGACATGTTCGCGCCGCAAAGTTTCGTTTATTTCCTGCTCGCGGACCACCTGGCGCTTGTGAATGCGAACTTCTTCGACCAGCATCAGCCGTTTTTCGACCACCAGTACTTCTTCCATTACCGGGATAATCAGAACATCACCCTCATAGCGCGGTTCCAGGGGAGCCTCCAGTGGGCGATTAACCGGAATCCGCACGACATCCAACTGGTCGAAGGTCAGGGGCATACGGCGCGAATCCTGGAATTGTTCAACGGTTTTTTGAATCTCCAGCGCACCGAGTTCGACTGTCCGCTTGCTCACGGTAAGCTTTTCTTCGACTATCGGCACGACTAACCGGTCCTGGGTTTGCAGACCTGAACCTGCCGTTGCCGGATTAGACGGTTGGGACAAGAGCGTCCGAGGGTCTACCCCGGCTGCGACACTTTGAGAATGCGCTAAGACCGTCTGGAATACTTCACGGAGATAAATCTCGCCAGGTGGCGAATTGGGATCAATCAGGCCAACCGGTATCAGCAAACGGTTGCCGGTTTGATTTGGCGCGGTGACAATATAACCCGGTTGTCCCGCTCCGGAGGCTGAAATTACTTCCTCGACTGTGCCTATGTAGCCATCCCTGGCAAGCACTACCGCGCCCGGCTGAATCTGTATGTTTTGTGACTGCATAATCCTATCCTCTCCCCTTACGCCTGCGCGATTATAGGAGCAGGCTGCTATTATTCTAAAGCAACTTCTAAACCAATTGATTGCTTTTCAGAAACAAACATAACCCGGATAGGGGCAACCATCCGGGTTGTGCTGAACTAAAGTTACGGTTCCTCGCGAAGAGAATTAGATAAAGTTGCTAAAATCCGCCCCCGGAGCGTTTAGTACAACCTGATCGCCGTTGACATTCTGAATGGTGGTGTAGGTTACATTAATGTCAGGCTTCGCGGAGCGGTCTATGCGAAACTCGCTATCGCGCAGTTCCTTGACTCGGCCAACAAACTCGCCATCGTTCCCGACTACATCCTGGCCCTCGCGAAGATTAGCGGCGGCATTGGAAGTGGTTCCACCCCGATAGTTACCCCCCTGAGCAGCATCGGCTGCATAATTGGTCGTATCGGTCTGATAACCTTCGGTCCGGGCCGTACCCCGTGTTGAATTGACAGAACTATCGTCCACCTGGACGTGTTCGCGCCGGACGGAATCGGAAATGGTTTGCTGCTCGGCTGTAACGGTTTTGTTGATCGCCACTTCGCCAGTGACAACCGTCTGCTTGTTCACTACAGCTTCTTCACCCCGGACCGGTACACGAATAGTGCCTTCCTGAAAAGCAGTCGCGACTTCACCAGACTCCAGAGGCCGGTTGGTAACATCGTGCTGATCGACATGGACTTCTTCCCGGCGTAGTTCCACCGGCACATTGACCTGTTCCTGTGTAACCGTTTTGTGAACCTGAACTTCGCCCAGGTTGGCCTGGCGTTTCTCAACGTTCAGTTGTTCTTCCATTACTGGCACGCGCATTTCGTTCGCGCTTTGATTGGCTCCGGAGTAATTCTGGCTGCCTTCCAGATAGATATTGTTATTTTCCAGCCGGTAGCCGCTATTCAAAGGATATTGCTGGCCGCCTGCCAGAAAATAATTTCCCGTTACTTCTTCTACAGTACCAGGACTCTGATTATCTACAGTGTAAACCGTCATACCACGGCGAATCGTTTTGTCAGCCATAAATCTCCTGTTAAATCCTTTCACTTTTCACTAAAACAACTCTTTTTCCTGCTTTAACAGCCAAGTTGTTTAGCATGATGGCAATAATTTGACAAAGGATAAACATGCAAAATGCTTGCCACCGGTAGACAAAACTTCGAGGGAATTAAATTATTTCTTAGCTACAAAGTAAACAGCGAAAGAAAGGCGCTCACCGTTATCGGGGTAAACATCATAAGCTTCTTCCAGCATCAGGTTGAAGGCGGCCAGACCTTCCGAGAGATGCAAATAAGAAGCTTGCTGCCAGTCGCCAAAAACTACATAGGCCGGAGATTTGGCGGCAATGCTGGCAACCTGGGCCGGGGCGAGCGGTTGAGTTGAAGAAAATTCAAGGGGTAATCCAAAGAGATAATAGCTAAAGTGCCAGCCTAATTCTTCGTGAAAAACTACCGAGCCGGTGGGCGCGTTGTTTATAAAAAAAGTCGCAAGCAGTTCGATGCCATCATAAGCCTGGTGCGCTCCCCGTCCACGGCCTCCAAAAGCCAGGTAATCTCCGCCAAGAGGCAGTTTATAAGCCCCGGCCTGGGCCACCGGCCCGACCATTAAGGCCAGCACCACCAGGGCGACTCCGGCAATCTTCCAGTTGGGCCGACTATAGCCAGGCAAAATCAAACTACTACCCCAGACCAGGGCGCGAGCCATTAGTAGCGCCGTGAAAGGAACCATAGGCAAGAGATAGCGGTCCCAAATCGGAAAAGTTACGGCGGTATGAAAGAGCAGGATTACCACTATACCGGCTACCAGCGCCAGGTCGCCCAGGTGGGCAAAAGCCTCGGTCGTAGCCTGTTTGCGAGCCTCGACTGAAACATAAAAACGCGCAAGCCACAAACGCCAGGCCAACCAACCGCTATAAACCAGGAGCAGGGCCACTAATACTAGCCCCAGCGGGTTTGGAATAAAGAAATATTGCAAAACCTTTTCCCACCAGTTTGCCAAACGTTGGGGCCAGGCTCCTAACCCGGCCAATCCCAGCTTATCACCGTTGACAGCCCCGCCATAGATTAGCGAACTGACCTGACCGCGCCAGTTATCAAAGATAACCACAGCCAGGGCCGGCATAACGGCCCAGGCTAAAAACCGGCTTCCGGCTTTTTGCAGACCAAAAAGACCAGCCTTGAAGATGAAAGAACTGTCCCAGGCAATTATCAGAAGGGCCAGGAACACCGGGAAAGGTAAGAAAAAGAGAGCCTGTTGCTGAGCGCAAATCGACAATCCCAGGGCCAGACCGGCCCAGGGCCAGCGCCGAGCCGTCACCAGCCAGGCGCAAACCAGCAGCCAGAAAGACATCAGTGGGTCGGTATAGACGGTGGGAGCATAGACCTGGGCCAGCGGTGAAAGGGCCAAAAGGCCGCAAGCCAGCAGTGCAACCGCCGGTTGAGCCGGATATAAACGCCGGGCCAGACCCCACAGGGGCAAAATTAACATGGCTCCTAGCAGAGCGTTAGGCAGACGGGCGGCGGCTTCACTTTCGCCAAACAGCTTGAAAGAAGCAGCGAGCAGATAATATAACTGGGGCGGTTTATCAGTGACAACCTTGTGCATAAAAGGGTCGCCGTTGACAATCAGCCTGGCCCACCCGGCATTGTAGGCTTCATCAAGGGCGAACCGGGTCTGTCCGGCAGGCAGAAATCGTAAGATGAAAAGGGCAGTCAGGAAAAGGAAGCCACTGAGTAGACCAAACCAACGCCTCCGGACCAGACCCAACTCCAAACGACTCACAGGAGATTTATACTCCGCGTGGGCCGTCGAGCCACCCACAAATCTCGAGAGGGCGTGAGAGAGGAGGTACGCGCCTGGATTAAAAGCTCCACACTATATTTGGTAGGCGACGGCGATAGCCAATTAATAGACTGCGACTGGGTAACAGGTGCAGTCGCATTGGCCGGTTGAGCCGTAAGGGCCACCGAAGAAGGCGATGCTACCCGGGAAACCACTGGCGATTGCACAGGGGAAACTGCTAGCGATTGCTCAGGCGAAACCCCCATTCTTCCTGGGGCTATCGCCACAGTGGGAGCCGGAGTCTGGAGGGGCGCAGCGAGCGTAACTGTGGTCGCTAGTGGTGTCACCGTGGACGCTGAAGGAGTGGTAGCCGCCGTGGGGATGGTACTAGAAGGCGGTGTCGAAGTACCGGGTGTCCGCGTTGATGGCATACTGGTAGCACTGGGTGTAACTCCTGGTGTAAAGGTTGGAGCCACCCGTTGAGTTGGAGTCGGCAAAGGAACTACAGTCGGTTGAGGCGTGGGCGTAGGTGGCTGAGAAACCAGAACCTTGACTGTCGGGTTATTGGTGACAACCAGATTGGAAGGCAATTCTACCTGGACCGGCACGGTATAAATACCCACACCCCGGTCCTGGACATTTACTGTCGCCTTAATCTGGTCTAACTGCAATTCCGGCTGGAAAGCCTGGTACGGCCCGCTGATAGTCAGGTTTACACTGGTGGGGTCGTAGGAATAGCGCAAGTTACTGGCCTGATTCAAGACTTCTAACCGGACCGAAATAGTCTTGCTGGTCTGGAAAGGCACAATTCCAATACTGACCTGGACCGATTCGCTACCGAAAAAGGTAATACCCATAATTTCTTGCAAATGAACTGTAGTAGACACTTCGCTAGAAGCGCCACTGATATTAATCGGCTGGGTGGAAACAAATTCAAGCTTGCTAAGGGCATCCTGGTTTCCGCTGACCACTGTTGCCAGGAGTGGTGTAGCCTGGGCATTCCCGGCAATGTAACCGGGAGCCGGTTCGCCAGTGGTCACGACCCGGATTGGCACTGTCCGGGGGGCCAGTTTATAGATGATATTACCGGCGACACTGATATTGGTGGGCGATATGGTCAGGCTGGTATCCAGGATAGCCTGGTTGCGGGTATCGGCCAACGTTACCGTGCGCGTATCCCGCAAGTTACCGACCCGCCCGGTAAGAGGGACAGTCACCTGGGCTTTCGCCACCCGGTCTACCAGGCTTTGTCGCCCTGTTATTGTGACCTGGGTCGGATTGGGAACCAGGTCGCCTTCCAGGGTATAATCCGGGCTGACCTCACCTGACTTTATAACTTCGACCGATAAAGTCTTAGTGGCCCGGATTTCCATGTTAACCGGAATAGTATCAGGCTCCAATTTCCAGTTTACATACTGGGGCAAGCCCTGTTTTAGCTGTACTTTCACATAGCAAGTGCCGGGCGCACGGCATTGGGAAAGGTCCAAAAAAGGTTTTATCTGGCTGGAGATAACAGTAATTACTGTTTCGGCAGGGCCGCTCAGAGTTACCCGGACCGAGTTTACCGGGGGGTCGCTCGGTACAGCTTCCAGTCCAACCGGTGGAGGAATGGTTTCGCCCAGTGATACTTCCTGGGGTGGCAAGGTCCGCTCAGGATACTGGGAAACAATGACATAGCCCCAGACAATAATTGCCAGGCAGATGGCAACAATGAACCGTCCGAGGCTCATATTTTTAATAAATTGGGGAATAAAACTGGCGATACTTCTCATTTTTTATCCGACTGCGCCACCGGGGCTTGTTCGTCCTTAAGTACTTTGCCGTCCTTTTGAAGCTTGCTATCTTTTAAGGGTTTGACCTCTTTTAAAACAATCTTCTCATCCTCTAGCGGTTTCACTTCTAAAGGCTTCACTTCTTTTGGGGCGGTTTCGTCCTTTAACGCTTTTCCATTTTTTGGAAGAATTACTATTTCATCTTTTTCTTTACTGGCTTTAGCGGAGGGGGTGAGAGGGCCACGCCGGTTACGCCGCCCCAACCCAAGACCCGATCCAGGCTCCAGTAAAGTTTTGAGGTTGTAGCGCAGACGTTCGCGGTCGAGCTTGGTAATCAGTTTACCGCCGTGGGCCAGCGAAACATGGCCGGTTTCCTCACTGACCACCACAATAATCGCGTCGCTCTGTTCGCTGATACCCAGGGCGGCTTTGTGGCGCGTGCCGTGTTGCTCGGTAGAGGAAATTCTCTCACTAAGCGGCAGAATTACTTTAGCCGCCACTATCTGGTCGCCCCGGATGATTACCGCCCCATCGTGTAAAGGCGTATTGGGTACAAAAATGTTACTCAACAACTGAGTGCTGACCTGCCCGTTTATCGGTACGCCCCGGTTTGCCAGGTCTTGCAGGCCGGTTTCGCGCTCAAGCACAATCAAACCGCCCCAGCGTTGATTGGAGAGATAAAAGGCGGTAGCAATAACTTCCTCGATAGTAGAGTGCAAAACATCGCCGGAACGATGAGCTAGAGGCCGGTTGATGAAGTCGCCGGTATGGCCGATTTGTTCCAGGGTACGTCGTAATTCAGGAGCGAAGACCACGATAATTGCGAAAATTATAAACTGGAGCGAATTGGTAACGACCCACTTTAGCACGGGGAGTTGGACAATATTGACAATGAAAAAGGCCAGACCGAAAAGGATAATCAGGCCACGCACCAAAACTTCCGCCCGCGTGCCTCTCAGGATAGATAACAGCCCGTAGATGAGTAAAACTAATATTAAAATGTCAACAAATGCAGCCAGGACATCAATCTGTCTGAAGATGCGTCCTATTTGATCAAATAATTGGGTCATTTTAAATCAATAACAATCAGTCGCCGTAGCCAGTACTCAACAGTTAATAAACCTTGGTCGACATTGGTTGGGAGAAAACAATCAATTCTTTATTGCGGCTGCTGGTTTAGGTCTGTAAAGCGCGGCTACCCAACCCCTGACTAATGGTTAGGACGGTTCAAGCTTTAGCTGACCGGCTTCAATCGCTTTTTTCTGGGCCTGTTCCAGTAAACTCCGAGCCTTCTGATTGGCTGGTTCCAATCTAAGAACGCGCTGGTAGAGCCGGTAGGACTGGCCGTATTCGTTCACACTGGCGAGAACGCTGGCAAGCTGGAAGTAGGCCCGTGAGTCTTCGGGAGCCAGGCCAATAACCTGGTGCAGAGCCGCAATCGCTTCCTGCGTATTGTCCGACTGCAAACAAATCCGGGCAATCATGCGCTGTTCTTCGATAGCGTCTTTTACCCGTCCGGCCAGCAGGTGGCGGTTAACCAATTGCTGTCGGGCCTCAACATCACCGGGAGAGATACGCACAATCCGGTCGTACAATTCGAAGGCCGGGTCCATCTTCCCCAGCATAAAGTACACTTCGGCGGCCCGTTGCAGAGTGCGAACGGCATCCTTCAAACGGCCATTCTTACGTTGCAGTTCGGCCAGTTCGTCGAGTTCTTTTAACCCTTCATCTATCATACCACGCTTAAGGTAAACCTGGCTCAGTTTATCGCGCACCATTATATTATTGGGAGCCAGATCAACCATTTCGCGCAAAACTTCCATCGAGGTTTCTACCTGGCCGACTTCTTCAAAGTGCGAAACCAGTTCAGCCAGTTCGCCCAGGGCTTCGTTTAGCTGGCCCTGGTTAAAATAGAGGTCGGCCAGTTCGGTATAGACCTCGCGGTCGAAGGGTATAAGTTTTTTAATTTGCTTGAAAGCCGCAATGGCCTGTTCCGAGTGGCCCTGTGAGCGGTAGCTCTGAGCCAGTTTCCTTTGCAACTGTACCCTGGAAGGCAACTCGCCATAGGACGAGCCAGGCGGCGCAAAGTTGGCCGGGTCGGCTTGCCCAACTAGAACGTTGGCCTGTTCAAACTGGGGTAGGGCTTCCGGGGACTGGGCTTCAGAATAGAGCTGGCCCAATTGCCAGTGTAGCAGCGACCCATAAAGAGCCTGGCCGGATTTAGGGCTGGTTTCCAATTCGCTCAAACCTTGCTCAAAGGCTCGTTCGGCCTGGCGCGGCTGGTCACTTGCCAGGTAAAGACAGCCCAGAGCGTAATACAAGGACGATTGGCTGTAAAGACTGGCGGCCTGGCGGTAGGTTTCCAGGACCACCTTCATATTTTCCGCGTCCTGACGGCAGCGCTCGATTACCGTCTGGAAACTTACCCAGCGCAATTCCGGCTCACCCGACAGAAAGGCGGTAACATTTAACAGGCAAAGCGTTTTCAGATTGGCCGGTTCAAGCTCCAAAGCCTGCCGCAATTCCGGCATTGCCTCTGTATAACGTTCCAACTGGTTTAAAAGTTCTGCGTATTGGATGCGAATCGGTACACTCTGAGGAGCCAGAGTCCGCAACCGCCGACATTCTTCCAAAGCCCGCTCTAGCTGACCGTTGCTGACGTAGTTGCTAATAGTCGCCAGCAAAACATCTGCCGCCGCGTCCTGCTGATTATTCTGGAGCAGCAAATTAGCCAGTTTGGTACGCAGGGCAATGTTATCCGAACTGAGCGCTCCCAGCCGTTTGTAACATTCCAGGGATTTTACAGTTTCTTGCCGGAGCTGGTATACATCAACTATAAATTGGTACTTTACACGGGCCTGTCCCATGCGGCCCAGGGCTACAAAGATTTCCGCCAGGATAACCTGGGCCGGGAGATAACCGGGGAAGTAGCGAATCATTTCCTGGGAAGCATCAACGGCGGCATTATATTTACGCTGGCGCAAAAATTCTTCGGCAGCCCGCAAGTACGGCCCGGCCATGGGGGAGGGGTCCATTTCAATCAATTTGGTAGGGAAAGTCGCCGGAATAGCCTGAACCAGCGCCGTTGTGCGAACCGCCCCATTGGGATTGGCAAAAGAGCCAACCGGCGGAAGGTTAGTAGGATTAATCCGCACCTCCTCGGCGCTCTGCCCTTCTTCTACCACGCCATCAACTCCATCCGCGCCAAACCGAATAGAATTGCTGGGAACCGGTTCCTCATCTTCGACGAGCGCCGGGTCCATGTCAGCGGGAGGTTGGAGCTTTTCTTTAAGTTCGCGGGCGCGGATAATGGTCAGGGCGGTCTTATCGGTGCGAAAGTTGCGGCTGTTGATGAAATTAACCAGCCGGTTGTAAAGGTCGGAAGCTTCCTTATCTTTGGACTGCTTGAGCAAAATTTCGCCCAATTCATCATACATGTCAATCAGGTCGTCTATATCTTCCCGGCTGATAGTCTGCAAGTCAATCTGATTGATAGCGTCCCAGAAAGCACTGGCGGCTTCGGGCAAGCGGTCCTCAGCGGCATAGGCCTGTCCGATGCTGAAAAAGGCCGACACCGCATAATCCGGGTCGCCGGTGGAGCGGCGTAAGTATTCGACCGCTCGGTCAGTCTGACCCTGATCGGTATAAAGTTTGCCGATACTGTAGAAAATGTCGGCCCGTTCTGAGCCGGCTTCGACGGCCATTTCGTAATTACGGAGAGCCGGGCCGGTATCGCCCCTGGCTAAAGCTTCTTCGGCGCTAGAGATCAACCGCTGGATAGTAGCCTCTTTAGCCACCGAAGCCGCCGCTTCTTTAGCCGCCGCCTCTTTTGCGGTAGCTTCGGAAACCCTGGAAGCGCGATTGTCGTTAAGGGGCGCGGCCCGCTCGGCAACCGGGATAACCTGGGCCGGAGGTAGTGATGTGGGAGAGGGCGCTTTTTTCACGTCAACCGGGAAAACAACCTGACCAAGTTCGTCTTTAAGACTCTGGGCTTCCAGCAGACCCGGCATAAGAATAAAGGCTTCATTGGCGCAGGACATGGCATCATCCAGCTCACCTTTAGACTGGTAATAGCGCCCTAACCCTAAAACAAGGGCGGCGGCAGTCTTGCGGTCGCCTCTGGCTTTGGCCCGGTCCATCAGTTCGCGGTAAGCAGCGACCTGGCTGGGGTCGAGCCGGATAATCTCCCGCAATATATCGCCCACTTCGCGCATGCGACCGTGGCGCTGGTGAAGGTCTTTAAGATGCTGGTAAGTTTGGAGAGCCTGGTCGGGGCGGCCTGATTCCTGGTAAACCTCAGCCAGACGCTGCCAGGTGTCGGTGTTTTGCGGCTGAATCCTGACTATACCCTGGAATTGCTGCTGGGCCTGGTCCAACTGGCCGATTTTAAACAAAGACATGGCTAAACCATAACGGGCCGGTATATCTGTGGGGATTAGTTGAGCCGCCCGGATGTATTCGGTGAGAGCTTTCGACCAATTTCCGGCAGCACCAAACTCGCGGCCCCGTCGCATTGCGGCCTCATAACTCTGATTAACCTCGGCCATAGCTTAATTCTGCCTTGTCTCTTGCGTTGAGAATTTATCCTGCATTGCGTTTTGGACTGACCCAACGGAATACAAAAACAAAACCGGTGGTCTACATAACATTCTTTTGGGATTATACCACTATCGGGGTGTAGCTGAAAACCTTTTTACTTTGCGAATGTATGAATACTTCAAAGCTTTAATTTAACTCTAAAATTAAGACCGGTAGCGGGTGCGCCAGAGAACACCCACCGGATAACCGCTCATTTTGGCTAAATCCCCGGTGGCCCGGATGACCGGAACCCATAGCGCGGCAGCAATTTTCCGGCCCAGCGACAGTCTTTTGAATCCGGTGTCATGTAAGAATAACCGCCGGTAAGGTTGGCGCAGATAAGCCAGACCCGCCCCGCCTAAAATCAGCCCAAACCAGGGTTTGCGCCAAACCACCAGCAGCCAGGCTGGGACTCCAACCCCGTAAGTGGCATAGCGCAATAAATGACGCTTGAGAAAGAGACGGGCTTTACCATCGCCTCGCGCATAGCGGTAGTACTGCTGCCAGAAAGCTTTAAGCGAGCGGCGAGGCGCGAAAAGGGCCAGCGCGGCGGGTTGCCAGGCAAAACTGTAGCCCATTTCTTTTAACTTCAGGTCAAAAATCAGGTCTTCGCAATAGTCCAGCCATTCCGGGTAACCACCTGCCGCCTGCCAGACTGACCGGGTAAAAGCCACCGAACGGCTGGAAGGTAAAAACTTTTCAGGCTGGATTTCGACCTCAACCGGCAGAACCGTCGCCCCCATGGCAATTTGAAAAGGTGAGTTTGGGTCGGGGTCGGCCCGGAAGAAACCGGCCACCACAGCCACACCGGGCCGGGCAAAGGGCGCGGTCAGGTTTTCCAGCCAATCCGGTAAAAGCCGGACTCCGGCATCGGTAACAGCAATCAGGTCGTAGGTAGCCACTTCAATCGCGGCGTTACGGCCCTGCGAGATATTTGCCCCTGGCCGGACCAGGCAGCGAATTAGGGTATTGCCGCCTAAAGTCCGCTCTACGCTCAATTTTTCTATTATAGAGGGAGTGCCATCGGTCGAGCCACCATCTACCACCACGATTTCAGCCGGTGGGCGAGTCTGGCTTAACAGGGAACGAATAACGGTTTCGATATTATCCGCTTCATTAAAGACGGTCATAACTACCGAAACTTGCTGGTAGAGCGACATCAGGCTCGCTCCGCTTTATCCAGGCCGGTCAGGGTTCGGTTATTCGCCATAAGCGTAAACTCCAAGTTTGTGGTCATGACCCAGCGCAGCCAGCCCGCCAATCATGGTCAACAGCTTCACCAGCGTTTTGGTTTCGCGGTGATGCTCCTCCAGGTTAATTTCCAGGTCAACCGTTTCCTGACAAAGACCCAGCAGCCGCTCACCCTCACACAAAAAATCTTCGTGATAGTCCGAAAGGGTGGTCAATAATGGAAAATCCAGGTCCATGTCGCCAATGGCTTGCTTGACCTGGGCGGCTTCCTCCTGGTCCATTTGCCAGACAAAATATTTAGGACTTTTTGGATTAGCATCAATTGATAGGACGATTTCTTTAGCCATCTACTCTCTCTCCCCCTGCATAGTAAAAACTTACATAATCTAGCCGGATAACTTACTCCCAGGTATCAAATTCACAACCTGGGACATTCAAACCTGCAAAATAATAGCACAATTGGGCCTACTTTACACTCAAGTCTGGTGGACGGATATAGTTCACCTGTGATAACCTTAAACGGTGCTAAAATATGATTCGGCAGATGTACAGAGATAGGAATTATTCAAGCCCAAAATCCATTAAAGGAGTAGCAATGCGAAGCGAAGCGGAGTGCCAGCAAAGGCTGCGAGAAGCGGTTGAAGCTCGGCGGGAACTCTTGGCCGAAGAAAAAACGGCGGAAAAGAAGCATGATAAAGAGTCTATGGCAGAATTAGCCGAAGAAATTGCCAACCTGGGCGGCATCATTTTTACCCTGGAATGGGTCTTACAGAGTGGAGTCGCCCCGGAGTACGAGTAAATATTTAGCCGGGAACTATAATTACGCCTTTTGGCGGTTTGCAACCGTTTGAGTTTCCTATAAAGTATAGGATAACTACAGCGTGGAACGTACAATGTGGAACGTTAAACGTAAAAGCCAGACAGATTGAAAAGCATTTTCTGGCAGCAATTTAATTATTCAGGCTATTTCTTGATAACAAACAACACGTTGTACGTTCCACGTTTAACGTTCTATGACAAAAAGGATTAACCGGTTGCAAACTTCTGACCGTGAAGTGAGTTTTGAATTTGAAGAAAGCCCCAAAGATAATCTGGGGGTATTAACCCCGGCTACCGGCAGCGATACTTTCCCGACCACCGAGCCGCCAATCTCACCCTCTATTCTTAAAGGCTTTCAACGGGCGGATTTACTGGTGCTAACCTGCGTGATGATGTGGGCTTTTAATGTCCCGCTGATTAAAGCTATCTTCCAGTACATGCAGCCACTCGAAACTTCGCTGGTCCGGTTCGGCGTAGCCGGTATTATTTTCGCTGTTTATGTCAGGTTAAAAGAAGGTTCTCTCAGAATTGAACGCCGCCACCTACTGCTGATGGTTGGAGTGGGCTTGATGGGTATCTTTTTAAACCAGATTTTGTTCGTCTACGCCCTCAGCAACACTACTTCGTCGGAAGTTTCGCTTTTGATGGCGGCAACTCCTTCTTTCGCCACCCTATTCGCCTGGTTGATGGGTCAGGAGAAAATCAAACTTAATTATTGGTTGAGCCTGCCCCTGGCAGTCGCCGGAGTGAGCCTGATTATTCTAACCGCGCCGGGCGCTAAATTGGGCGGCAACCTGCTGGGAGATGGTCTGGCCGTGGCGACCGCTGCTTCCTGGGCAGCTTACACGGTGCTGATTCGGCCTTTGTTAAAGCACTACTCGGCTGCCAAGATTAGCGCCTATGTATCGCTCATCGGGGCGGCGGCCCTGTTGCCATTCGGTTGGAGCCAGTTTGATTGGAACAGAGTCAGCCTCATGCCCGCCAATCTCTGGCTGGCCCTGGCTTATTCGACTTTAGGCTCGGTCGTGATTACCAATTTGCTGTGGTTCACCGGGGTCAAAGAACTGGGAGCGCCGCGTACGGCTTTTTACGCCTACTTGCAGCCGTTTGTAGGGGTCTTTGCCGCCGCCCTAATTCTGGGCGAAACTATTGTACCGTGGCAAATCGCGGGCGGCTTCTTTATTGTCGCCAGTATGATAATTTACCGGGTCCGCTTCAGCCGCCGCAAAATTAAATCGGTTTAGGCCCGGTGAGTGGCATCAGTAGTGGCCTGTTTGGTAGCGGTCATCGGTTCGAGATTAACCACAATCGGTTCCTGTGAGTTACGGACGATTACCCACTGAGATGGCGTATCCGGTGAAGGGTTAATCTCCTGGTGAGGCACAAAGGGCGGCACGAAAATAAAGTCGCCGGGTTCGACTTCCTCCTGAAATTCCATACTGTCACCCCAACGCATCATTCCACGGCCTGAAACCACATAAATGACCGTTTCCTGTTCGCCGTGATGATGTACGGAGCTGGCGATATTGGGCTGAACCACCGTTACTCCGGCCCAGAGTCCCACCGAACCGGCCAATTTCTTTGAAATAGCCGCCATCCGTTGCATACCGGGAGTCTGGGGCGTATTGCTGTCAAACATCGACGGCTTGATTATTTTCACACCTGCTTTAGCGGTTTCATCACTCATAGGGTTGCTCCTCTTTTAGCTATCTTGCCCAATACAGAGATTATAAGTAAAACTTGCCATTCTCAAGCAAGATTTGCCCATCTGCCTCTAAGATAGCATTTTGAACTACTAAATCCCAGTGCAAAGCGCTATCGTTAAGACCGCCCAACGCCCGGTTCTCGCCCAGGGCCAGGTGACAGGTTCCAATCATCTTTTCATCCAGCAGGGTCAGGCCGGTCACATGAGTTACCGCCGGGTTGAGGCCAATCCCAAATTCGCCCAGCCGGGCCGAGTCGCCACCGGAGTTTCGCACCACTTCACAAAAAAGCTCGAAGCCGTACTCAGCCCGCAAAGGCTTGACCACGCCCTGTGCAAATTCCAGTTCCAAACCCCGAATAGGTTGCCCCTGCCAGTAGGCCGTTTCGATATAAACTTTCCCACGGGCGCTTTGCTCCGGTGGCGCGAAGCAAACTTCCCCCGAAGGCAAATTGAGATAGACCGCGCCCTCGGCTATATCTTCCGCCGAAATGATGCCGTCATCCCGCTCCAACGGGCGACCTCCTGCCGCTTGCGGTAGCACAAGGTCAGTCCGGCCCCCGGCATCACGCAACCGCAAGCGTCTGGTCCCGGCCAACCGCTCCGCCAGCCGCCGGGCCAGGTCTTCCAGGAGGACATAATCCACTTGCATGGCCTGCCAGAACATGGCTTGCAGCAAGGGCCAATCCAGGCCAAGACTCCACGCCTGACCGGGGGTAGGCACTTCCGTACCAATCCAGCGCCGCTTGCCATCATAAATAATATTGCTGGGCGCTTCCTCGCTCTGCTTGATAGCTCGCTGTCGTGTCGGGGATATATCGCTGAAACGAGCTGGCTCGGCTCTTTCAAAGAAAGTGGTAATAACCAGGTCTGAAGCTTGTAACGCCGCCAGCAGTTGCGGGCTGGCCTGGGCCAGGGCCGCCTCCGAGATAGACTCATCGGATAGAGCCGCCAGCAAAGCCGCATCGCTGCCGACCACCACGAAAGGCAGCGCACCCAGCCGCCGGCATTCCAGTTCCAGGGCTTCGCAAAAGTCCAGACTGTCGGCCCGGCCCAGAATAGTTACCCGCTCCCCGGCCTTTACCCTGGCGCTGGTCCTTAATAATCGCTCGGCTACCAGCGCGTAGCGTTGAATTGCCCCCAATAAATCTTCTGGGGTGGAGTCTTTAGAATCCATAAGCTATTATTTACCTGTCAGCCCGGCGACCAGTTCATATAAACGCTGGCGGTAGGTTCTAATCTGGTCGTAAGGCAGGTAGTAAACCGGGCCACCCACCCAGAGGACATCGGCCAATTCTTGCAGTTCGGCCAGGCGCTTGACCACATAGTCGCTGGTCCCGGCAATTGTAAAGACATCTACCATTTCGTCGGTTACGGCCTCAATCATGGCGGCATGGTCGTTGCGGACAAAGGCCCGGCGCACCTGGTTAATCGGAGCCTGGAAGCCGTGCATATCCCAAATGGGGTCATATGTCTTGACGGTCCCGTAAAAAGCGATAGTGGTCCGGGCGGCTTGCCGGGCCTCCGCGACCGCTTCGGGGCTATCGTTGGCGGCCAGGGCCACCGTCACCGAAGGCGAATAGGTAAAATCGCTCCGGGCGCGGCCCGACATTTCCAGGCCGAGGGCCAGGTGCGGCAAAATCACTTCTTTAATCCAACGCGGCGAACAAATAGGATGCCCTAGCAACCCATCGGCTAACTGCCCGGCTGTTTCGACCATTTTCCCTTGAATACCAGCCAGATGAATCGGGATTTTAGGGCGGAAAGGCGGGAAAGGCCGCTGGAACCCTTTAATATCCAGGTTTATGTATTCGCCTCTATAGGTAATAGGCTCGCCGGTATGGACTTTGGACATCAAAAGGCGGACCGCCTCGACCGTTTCGCGCATGTGCGGAGCTGGTTGGCCGTAATTGGCGACATTATGCCAGTTTTCGTTGAGCCGCTTGACCCCGGTTCCCAGACCAAGCACGAAGCGGCCTTCGCTAAACTCGTCCAGGTCCAGGGCGCTGAGAGCCAGAATGAGTGGGCTGCGAGTAAAAGCCAGGGCGATACCGCTGCCAAGTTGCAGGCGCGAAGTCTGGGTAGCGACTGCCGCCAATGGCACAAAAGTGCTGCGGTACAGTTCAGGGGTCCAGGCCGTTTCAAAACCGGCATTCTCAATTGCGTGAGCTTCTTCCAGTAGACCGGCTTTACCCGTATCGCCTAGCTGTGTGGAAAAGCGCCATTTCTGGTCGGCCATAATGACTCCTTTGTGTTTTATGAGGTTGAAAAAAAAAGCCGGGTCAATTCTCGGCCTGAATTTCTTTGCAACTCATTTGCCGGAAGTAATAAACTACATCTGGGAAATATCGGGGTCGGACGGAGCATCCTCGCCTTTTCGGGAAGAACTGGCGAGGGCTAAAGCGCCGCCGATAACGATAAGCAGTCCGGGGATTTTAAGCCAGGTATCCTGGGTCAGGAGGAAAATCAAAAAGCCGCCGCCTACCTGAACAAACCCGGCCATCAGCGGCCTTCGAGCAATAAAACCTATCGTTATAAACAGAAGGGCATATAAAAGCACTACCGATAAATCTAGTACCACGTTACCGGCTTCAAAGTTGGGCGAAATGAATCCGGCCGGTAATAACCTGGAAGAAACTCCAAACAAGATCAGGCTTACCAGTAGGCCCACAATAGAGGCGCACATGTTTATAAATTGGGAAATTTTACCGGTCAGCGAGGGCGCGGTGAGAATGACATTCTTTTTGGAAGCGGTCTCCTTTATCAGGCCGTATTTCTTTTTAAGCCTTGTTTCCAGGTTGGACAACCCTAAATTGATAAAGCTAAAGGTTGCCAGCAAGAGCGGCAGATAAATTATCAGCCAGCGCGGCCAGCCTATGGTCCATTTGCTCAAGGCCCGTCCGGTGGTGGTATCGAAAACATCCACCCGAGTTTCAGTCCGGTTTACAATATAAACATTGTTGCGGCTGTCCAGGGCAATCTGGCTGAGTGGGAAATTATTGCTGTCACGGTCTACCGGCGCACCAAAGAGAAATTTCCCGGTGGGGTCAATTTTTACAAAGTAAACACTCTGGCTGCCGCTTATATAAAAGTTGCCCTGCCGGTCTACCGCCAGGCTTCGCGAATAGCTAAATAAACTGGAGTCCAAACCCCGAATTACCAGGCTTTGGGCAAGTTGGCCCTGGGTATCGAATTTAAAGATTTGCTGCGGGCTGTTCCCGGCGACAAAAACATTACCAACAGCGTCTACGGCCAGACCGTTAGACCCGTTGAGTTGGGCTTGTTGGGTTAAATCGGCCCCAATAAGGCCCAGGTAATTACCGTTAGCGTCAAACTTTTTAAGCGCCTTGTCCCACACATAAACCTGGCCCTGACTGCTGACCGCAATCTTTTCAGGAGCTTGAAACCGGCCCGGCCCGCTGCCCTGGCTGCCCCATTTAGCTAAAAAGTTGCCGTTCAGGTCGAACTTTTGGACCCGGTAGTTACCTTTATCCAGGGCAAAAATTTCGTTTTGAGGGCTAACCGCCAGTTCTCCCAGGCCCACCCGTTCCGCGAATTGCCCGTTGGCGCTACCTTTAATACCCCAACTAGCCAGAACCTTGCGCTGACTATCGTATTTAGTAATAGCAGCGTTTCCGCTATCAGCAATATAAAAATTATCCTGGCTATCAATAGCCAGACCCTGGATTTGTTTGTGGCGCGTATCGCTAAACAGGACGAAGCAGGTAAAGACTACCAGGGCCAGGAAGCAAAGCCACAATAGATACCGGGAAAGTTTAACCTTACGTAAGACGCTGGGGCGGAGTGGGGTCATTTAGATATTCCTCGGTATATAGCACATAGCAGTCAGCATTGAAAGTATAGCCAGACTCTTCAAACAAAGAGCGGTGAGACAAAAATCACCTTTAACTCAATGTAAATACGAAGTGGTCCGAGAAGTGGATTAGAAAATTAAACTGCCAGGTTTTAATTATGTTTAAAAGCCCCTTTTAAAATCTTTGCCAGCCAGCGGTTGAGCCAGCCCTCGGCGACCAGTTTATCAAGCTGGGCCGACGAAACCTCAATCAGGCCCGCCGGGTAATCCAGGTTATGCGCTCCAACCAGGGCCGTTAGCTGCGGCTCTTCAAACAAATGGTAATAAGCGGCCGGTTTAGCCGAGGCCAAAAAGCTCCATAGAGAAGCCCGGTCCGGCCCGCCCAGGCCCACACGCGGCTCAAGGTCCATAGTGACATGGCAACTGGCAAAACCAAGCACGCGCTGCGACCAGGTGGGCCGTTCTTTGAACTGAAAATACCATACGGGGACCAGTAGTTCGCTCCCGGTGGTCAGGAGGCGGTCGGGCAGGATACTTTCTTCAAAGTCATGTACGATGCCTGAGATAGTATTTTCCAGCCCTTTATGAAGCTGGCGGGCCTCTTTCAGCAAGCGGTCTGCCCCTGAAATATGGGTGGCTAAGAGCCGGTCGGTCACATAAGGGATTTCCGAAAGGTCATTCTCGCCGTTTTTATGCAGCTTCAGGATATTCTTCTTTTCGGCGGCCAGTTCTTCAATATGGCCGCGAATCTGGCGGAGGCGGTCGGCTTTGAGGCTGTCCAGCTTTTCCAGGATTTGTTTTTGGGTCTGGGATAACTGGTAAAGCTTGACCGAAGCGTCGGTTTGAACCTTCTCGATTTCAGCCGTATTGTGGTCATATTGCTCGTTCAACTGGCCCAGTTCGTCGCCCAGGTCCGAAAGCCGTTCCTCGCTGAAAGTAATCGAGCTCGCCAGCGAGGTCAGTTCGTCCAGTTCGCGCTCCAGACCGGCGGCCAGGTCGTAAATATTCTGGAAAGTAGCCGGACGGGCCATCT